>JAFNUQ010000089.1 GCA_017383945.1 Bacteroidales bacterium
AACGAGATTCTCCGAAACCTCTTGCAACGAAGACCTTATATCATTATCTTGATAATCAGGCTCTAGCAATGCCCATAGTTTATCTGTTAAGTCTTTAGCAGAAGGAGCTTCTGCAGCAATGGAGCAGCCTGACCCCGCAAATAAAGTGACGTCCTCTCTTCTGATTAAATCTATTATTGCCTTATACTTATTCATATGTTTTGGATTCTTTGAGAAGTTTTTGGCTCTTGGAGGGCCGTCATTTTCCGATGCAGAACTTCCCAAATATCTCACCCAATACCTCGTCCGTTGATATCTCACCAGTGATGGATCCGAGTGTGTTCAGGGCAGCGCGGAGGTCTTCCGCTACAAGGTCTGTAGGTATCATCAAAGAGAGTCCGTTCTTGACTTCTCGCAGGCTCGCTGCTGCACTCTTGAGCGCTTGAGCATGACGCGCATTTGTGACGAGATTGTCGCTTGCAGAGCTGATTTTGCAGCTGTTTCCCAGCTCATTTCTGAGCTCTTCGAGTCCAAGATCCTGTTTTGCTGAGATTTTCAGAGTAACAATATTAATATCCTTATAATCAGCAGAAGAAACAAGTTTGTTAATTGTATTAACATTTTTGTTAACAAGCAATTCTGCCTCCACAACGTCAATTTTGTTGCATAGAAGAACCAATTTTCTTGTCTCTGACGAAGCCTTCTCAAAGATCATCTTGGCATCGTCAATTGCACTATCAGAAGAGCAGTCTACAACCCCTAAAACAACTTCTGCCTGACGCATTTTTGCAAATGTCCTTTCAATGCCGAGTCGCTCAATCTCATCACTTGCATTACGGATGCCTGCAGTGTCAATAAAGCGGAAAAGCACGCCACTGATCACACAACATTCCTCAATTGTGTCACGTGTTGTGCCAGGGATGTCTGACACGATCGCGCGCTCATCCTGGAGCAGTGCATTGAGCAGTGTGCTCTTGCCGCTGTTAGGCGCACCCACAATTGCAACCGGCACTCCATTTTTAATAGCGTTACCGAGTCTGAACGAGTCGGACAGCGTCTCGCATCTGCTGATCGCCTTGTCTACCAAGCCTAGCAACTGAGACCTGTCGGCAAATTCGACATCCTCTTCGCTGAAATCAAGCTCCAGCTCCATCATTGCTGCGAGATGCAGCATCTCTTCGCGAATGCTTCTGAGCTCTGCCGAATATCCGCCCCTCAGCTGATTCATTGCCACCTTGTGCTGCGCCTCCGAGCTCGCTGTGATTACATCTGCAACTGCTTCTGCCTGAGCGAGATCCATCTTGCCATTGAGGTATGCACGCTTTGTGAATTCGCCTGCTTCGGCAAGGCGGCATCCATTTGCAACTAGTAGCTCAAGGATGCGTCCGACGATGTAGGTCGAGGCGTGACAATAGATTTCGACTGCGTCCTCACCGGTATAAGAACTAGGGTTGCGGAATACTGCCACGACCACGTCATCCACGTCGGAAAATTGCCCGCGCTTCATTGTGTAGCCCTTGGCCTCGGAGATTTTGCCGTTGCGGCACTGCACCAAACGGTCCATAATTGCAAAGCATTCCGGACCGCAAACCCTTACTATTGAAATAGCTCCTGTACCTACTGAACTGGCCGGAGCGCAGATTGTATCAAAAAATTTTACCATAAACTGCGCGAATTTACGAAAATCTGTTGTATCTTCACGCAAATACTACTATTCATGGACAAAAGCAAAGTTTATATGACCACAGAGATTACTCCTGAATCTCTAGTTAAGATGTATGAAGTACTTCAGACGCCTGCCCACGGCAAGGTAGCTGTAAAAATCAGCACTGGCGAGCCAGGAGGGCACAACTACCTCAAACCTGAACTCATCGGACAGCTTGTTCAAAAACTCAATGCGACAATTGTCGAATGCAACACCATCTACGGCGGCGGTCGCGGCGACACACAGACCCACCTGCAGACAGCAAAAGATCACGGATTTACAGCAATTGCACCCGTGGATATAATGGATGCAGACGGCGAGATGACTATTCCTGTGAGAGACACCACCTACCTTCAGTATAACATCGTGGGCGATCACTTGAAAAATTACGATTTCATGATCAATCTTGCACATTTCAAAGGTCACGGAATGGGTGGCTTCGGTGGCGTATTGAAAAATCAGGCAATCGGAGTTTCTTCGCCTAACGGCAAATGCTACCAGCACAGCACTGGCAAAGCCCAGACCATGAAAGATTTTTATGACCTTCTCTGGTCGACTGTGCCAGAAGGGGAGAGCGCCGGACTTGCAGCCGCTGACTGGGTCGGAATCACCCATAGCCACGATGCATTCCACGAATGTATGGCCAACTGTGCAGCTGCAGTAGAAGATTATATGGGTAAGGGCAATATCCTGTATATCAATGTGATGAATAACCTCTCAATTGATTGTGACTGCAATGCATGTCCTCCTGATCCTGAGATGAATGATATCGGTATCCTCTCAAGTCTTGACCCTGTAGCTCTTGATCAGGCTTGCGTTGACCTTGTCTTTAATCACCACGATCACGAAGGCGACAGTGCAGAAGCTCTCAGAGAAAGAATTACCTCACGCCACGGAATTCACACAGTCGAGCACGCAGAGAAGATTGGTCTGGGTTCTAGAGAATACGAGATCATAAAGCTCTAGCTTTAATCGTTTTTTATTATATTTGTGAGTTGGAAATTAATTTATCTATTATATCGATATGATTTACACAAAAGAAGTGCAGCAGATGTGCTGCGTTAAAAAAGGACCAAATCATGGTCCAGCCCCAATTCCTGAAGAGGGAAAATGGGTAAGATCAAAACAGATTACAGATATTTCAGGTCTTACACACGGTGTGGGCTGGTGTGCTCCTCAGCAGGGTGCTTGCAAGCTCACTCTCAATGTTAAGGATGGTATCATCCAGGAGGCTCTCGTTGAGACACTCGGTTGCTCAGGTATGACTCACTCAGCTGCTATGGCTTCTGAGATTCTTCCAGGCAAGACTCTCCTTGAGGCTCTTAACACTGACCTCGTATGCGACGCCATCAACACAGCTATGCGCGAGCTCTTCCTCCAGATTGTTTACGGACGTACTCAGTCAGCTTTCTCTGAGGGTGGTCT
>JAFNUQ010000090.1 GCA_017383945.1 Bacteroidales bacterium
AGATTATTAGATTTAAACCGTTATTACAAGTTGCACTTCGTGCATCTACAAATTTACAAATTTTTACGATAGTTGTAACCAGCTTTTTCAAGTATTTTATATCCGTGATTTTCAAGAGATTCTGTAAACCTCCCATAATCCCTGTTTTCTGCTGTACACCACTGTACCTCGCTGAGTGCCAGAAGTCGCGGAAGTAACATATACTCAAGATGTTCCGGAGTTTTAATATACTCGGTCCAGAGATTTCCCTGAACGCCGATGATGTGGTGTCTCTTATCTTCATCAATGCCCTCAAACGGATCAAGAGCATATACTTTCTCGATGAGAAGGGTAGCAGGGAAGCTCACAGGCTCGCTTTCTGTATCTTCCGACTGGCAATAATCAAAATAGCAGTTTGATCCCGGAGTCAAGATTGCATCCAGCCCCATACTAGCCGCTTTCTGCGCGCCCACTGCGCCTCTCCATGACATTACGGTAGCGCCTTCTCCGATGCTGCCTTCAAGTATCTCATCCCATCCGATAATCTTTTTCCCTTTGGTGGCAAGGTAATCCTGCATACGGCGGGTCACATAGCTCTGGAGGTACTGCTCTGCGCTATAATGCTCATCGTCAGCAAGTCCCAGTTCGGCAATCTTCGCCTGGCAGTCGGGACATTTCTCCCACTCTGTCTTTGGGCATTCGTCTCCTCCGATATGGACATATCTACCAGGGAAAAGCTCGGCAACCTCGCCAAGCACAGCTTCCAGGAACTCAAATGTACTTTCCTTGCCGACGCACAGCACCTGATCGGAAACGCCCCATTTGGTCCAAGTCGCATAAGGACCGCCGGTGCATCCGAGGTGAGGGTAGGCGGTCAAGGCAGCAAGCATATGTCCCGGAAGGTCAATCTCCGGCACGACCTCGATGCCCAAGCGGGCAGCATAGTTTACCACGTCCTTGATCTGCTCCTGCGTGTAATGTCCGCCGTAGCGAATGTTGTCGTTGCTCGAGAAGCTGCGGCCGATCATTGTGCCTTCGCGGAAGCTTCCGATGCGGGTGAGGTCTGGATAAGACTTAATCTCGATGCGCCAGCCCTGATCATCACTCAAGTGCCAATGAAAGCGGTTAAGCTTGAAATAAGCCATCACATCAAGATATTTCTTTACCTGCTCAACGCTCCAGAAATGTCTTGCACTGTCGAGATGCATGCCTCGGTAGGCAAAGCGAGGACTGTCGCTAATCTCGCAGCAAGGCAGTGCCCATCTCTCTGAAGTTGAGGGCTTTTTGCCATAGATGCTCTCGGGGAGCAGCTGCATTATAGTCTGCACAGCATAGAGGAAACCATTCTGGTCATTGGCTCGGATTATGGCGGCTTTCTCACCTATGCTGATGCGGTAGGCTTCCTTATCGAGACTGCTGTCTTTTAGGAAAATTATGCCCTTGGCTGAGCCTCCGTCTACAACCGAATGTAGGCCGACGGGAGTGGAAACTGAACTTGTATATCCGCTCACGAGCGATAATTTGCCGGCAAACTTTTTTACAACTTCAATGCTCATCTGATCCATCGCGGGATCACATTTGATTGCCGGACCCTTTATGCGCATCTCCCCCTTGAGGATAGTGGCCGACTGAGGTTTAGGGATAATCTGATCTATTGTGCCGGCGAGGGCAATGAAAGAAAGTGATAATAAGCAGATTGATAGTAGTATACGTCTCATTTTAATATATAATTATTCCTAGTACCGCTGCCACTAGAATTATTGTGGCAGGACTGATATTCTTGAAGTATCCCAGTACAAAAGCTCCCACAAAAAACAGCCAGGAACTCCAGTGCGAAAAGATGTTTTCTGAGAGTTCAAAACTGAAACCGCCCCATAGATTGATCTGAGACAGCAGCATTAAAGCTGCAGAAATGATCAGACCGGCAATCGCAGGTTTGAGGGCGTCCATAGTGAGGATATATGTTTTGTTCTCGTGGAATTTATTGAATAGCTTTATGATGAGCATAAAGACTATAAAGGACGGAAGAACCACTGCCAATGTAGTAGTTGCTGATCCTATGACGCCCCAGAAGGTGCCATATCCTGCTTGAGTGATGACCTCATATCCGAGGTAAGTGGCGCAGTTGATGCCGATGGGTCCTGGGGTGGATTGTGAGACAGCAACGATATCGGTAAAATCAGTCTCGCTCATCCATGCATTGTCATATACAACCTTCCCCTGTATGAGAGAAAGCACCGCACCACCTCCTCCAAAATTGAAGAGACCGATTACAAAAAAGGTCCAGAAGAGTTTGAGTAGAAGTGCAATCATTTTTCTTTACGTATTAGGCTGATACATATACCACAAGCTATCACCGCAACGATTACGACGATGGGTGAGAGTTTCATAAAGGCTACAACAAAAATGGAGGCACACAGAACGGGCCAGGTCCACCATTTTGTACATCCCCTCTTTACCATTCTTGCGGCAGTTACCAGAATCAAGGCTACAGTAGTCGGTCTGAGCGCCCGGAACATGCTGGCAATCAGCTGGTTGTCCTTGAAGTTTGTAAAAAATACAGCAATCAGGAGGATAATTACAAACGAAGGGATGATGGCACCTAAAGTGGCCATTATGCTGCCTTTCAGGCTACCTGTCAATTTGTGTCCTAAAAATATTGCAAGATTGACAGCCAAGAGGCCAGGGGCACTTTGGGCAAGCACTATTGCTTCTTGCAGACCATCCTCGTCCAGCCAGCCTCTCTTTTGAATTTCTTTTTCTATTAAGGGGAGCATTACATATCCACCACCTATGGTAAAAGCGCCCATCTTGGCGAAGATTATGAATAGTTCCCAGGTAGATACTGTCTTTGTCATATATTGTACAAAATTAGTAAAAAGATGCCTACAATTTTATATATTTGAAGAAATAACTGTCATATGAAAAAAGTATTAACCATTTTATCCTCGCTGATTATTCTCAGCACTATGGGATATTCTCAAACGCTCCGTTTTGATTTTGGACCTAAGGGTAGCGATGTGGCCGAAGGTTTTATCGGCCTTGGCTCTGATGTCTATTCAGAAGAAACCGGCTATGGTTTTGAACCAGGCGTTCTCATCTCTGAGGTGTCAAACAAGAAAGGAGATGCATTGAGCCGCGACTATGTGACCGCGTCAGATCCATTCCGTTTCACCGTGAAACTTCCGGAAGGAAACTACAAGGTGACCGTGACCTTGGGAGATACCAAGGGCACTTCTCGCACAACAATCAAGTCAGAACAACGTCGTCTGATGGTAGAGAGTCTGGAGACAGAGAAGGGAGAGACTCAGAAGGTTTCCTTCAATGTAAATATCCGCACTCCCAAGATTTCAAAAGGCAATGTCATCAAGTTGAATTCTAGAGAATTAGACTATGCGACAGGTCAGATTAAGACCATTACCTGGGATGACAAACTGACCCTTCAGTTCCACGACAGCAGACCATGTATCTGTGCTCTTGAGATTGAGCCTGCAGCAGAAAGTACAGTGACTGTTTTTGTGATAGGCGATTCTACAGTGACAGATCAGGCGAGTGGTGGTACCTGGGGTCAATACTTGCCTCGCTGGTTTGATGGCAACGTAGTTGTAGCCAACCACGCTGAGAGCGGTATGACTATCAAGGGTTTCCGCTTTGGTCGTCGCTGGGATAAGATTATGGAAAGCGCCAAGGAAGGAGATTACCTCTTTATACAGCTCGGAACAAATGATGAGAAGAAGAGGGGACACGACCCTATGTGGGACTCTGAGGACAAGGCAGGAGATTGGGTGCGCACCCACTCAGACCCTGAGACAGATTATGTATGGGGACTTGCTACAATGGCTCTTGAAGCTAAGCGCCACGGAATGATTCCTGTGATCGTTTCTCCTATGACAAAAATTGACAGACGCACAGCAAGCGCGACAGAGCTGATGACTCCATATGGTGTAAATGCACCTCGTGCTGCAGAACTCGCAGATTGTGCATATATTGACCTTTGGGGTATGAGCCGCCAGATCATCTCTGCCCTCGGACAGGATGCACTAGCCGTATATTCAGATGGTACACACACAGACAACTATGGTGCATACCTCTTCTCTCTTTGCATCGTCAAGGGAATACGCGAGAATGGACTTCCTCTACAGGAATTTGTTCTTCCTGGTACTCCGGAGTTCAATCCTGCTGCACCGGCACCATTGCTCAAGGACTTTACTTGCCCGATAGAGCCTCGCAGAGTGCCTAGACGTCCGGCTCAGCCTGCTGCAAATGGACAGACAGAGTTTGGCCCACTTTAGTGGATCTGTTATCGGATCTCTACGATGCCGGTAATTCCGGAAGGGACAAGAGGGGTATCAGATGATACCAGAGGATGGGACGAGTGTGTGATGCGCTCGTCCTCTTCTTTTGACGCGTCACCTATCATTCTGTTATAGAGGGAGTTGCTGACCTCTATCTCCCAAGGAGAGCAAGTAAAAATCGTAATGTAATAGTACTAAATAAAAAAAAGACAGCTTCAAAATGAAACTGTCTTTTTGTGGAGATAAAGAGATTCGAACTCTTGACCCCCTGCTTGCAAAGCAGGTGCTCTACCAACTGAGCTATACCCCCATTCTGTAGGCCCGCGCGGAGTTGAACCGCGGACCTCCACATTATCAGTGTGGCGCTCTAACCAACTGAGCTACGAGCCTATAAATAAGAAAGATAAGTACAAGGCTTTCGATC
>JAFNUQ010000091.1 GCA_017383945.1 Bacteroidales bacterium
TGATGCCGAGTATTATGAGGCGTATGGCGATGTAAGTTTTGTGGAGGATTACGGCAATGGCCTATATGAATACAGGAAGTAGCCGCCTAACAAGGTTGTTTTGTCGTTACGCTTGTTATGCGACTCCTATATGAAAAGAGGTAATGATACAAAAAGAGTAGCGTATTGATGCGCTACTCTTTTTTATATAGTGTCGATTTTTGAAGCAGGCGCTCTTGAGCGGCAGATAGCCTATATACTTCATTTATAGGATATTTAGAAGCTCTCTTATCCCTCTGGATATAGATAACTCCGATCTCATCCTCATTTTTCAGTCTCTTGGATTCGTCAGGAAGAACACCCTTGTTGTAAATTGATTTCATCTCTGAAATCACAAGAGACTTCAGGTTGCCAAGCTTGAGATTTTCTACAGCTCTGATGTTGCGTGCGACGATTTCCTCCGAGTATTTGTAGTAAGGGATCAGCTGTGCGGAATTGCTGCTTCTCTCGAGCCTGATCTGCTCTTCTGTCTTATAGATAGGAAAATCAAACTGAGCAAAGAGTGTTTCATATTTCCACTCTCTGCCTTTTCTATATTCATACGGGAACTTTGAGTTTCTCGGCATTAAAATCACCAGGAAGATGAAGATAATACCGAGAGGTATGAATATTTTGAGTTTTGATTTGTCCATCCTATGCGTCGATCTTTGCGTAATGAGCGTTTTCTTCGATGAACTTGCGACGAGGCGGAACATCGTCACCCATCAGCATAGAGAATGTGCGCTCGGCCTCGGCTGCATTCTCGATAGTGATCTGACGGAGGCGACGCTTTGCAGGATTCATGGTTGTCTCCCAAAGCTGCTCCTCACTCATCTCACCAAGACCCTTGTAACGCTGGATGCTGTAGCCCTTCTCTGTACCCTTGCCGAGTGCAAGAGCTGCAGCCTCACGCTGCTCCTCGGTCCAGCAATAGATCTCTTCCTTGCCCTTGGATACGAGATAAAGCGGTGGAGTTGCGAGATATACATAACCGTTCTTGATGAGGTCAAACATATATCTGTAGAAGAATGTCAGGATTAAGCAGGCAATGTGGGAACCGTCGACATCGGCATCGGTCATAATCACAACCTTGTGATAGCGCAACTTGCTCAAGTCCATGTGCTTCTCTCCGCTCTCATCCTCCTGTGCCACTGTCACACCAAGAGCTGTATAGATATTGCGAATCTCGTCAGAATCAAATGCTCTGTCGCTTGAAGCCTTCTCCACGTTGAGAATCTTACCTCTGAGCGGAAGGATAGCCTGTGTCTCACGGTCACGTCCCTGCTTAGCAGTACCGCCCGCAGAGTCTCCCTCGACAAGGAAAAGCTCACATTTCTCCGGATCGCGGCTAGAGCAGTCAGCAAGCTTGCCAGGCATACCACCACCGGTCATATAGCCCTTGCGCTGCACCATTTCGCGAGCCTTGCGAGCTGCGTTACGGGCTGTAGCGGCAAGAACGATCTTCTCGATGATCATCTTACCCTCCTTAGGATGCTCCTCAAGGTAGGTCTCCATCGCAGCAGATGTCGCCTGAGATACAGCTGAAGTAACCTCGGTGTTACCAAGCTTTGTCTTTGTCTGACCCTCAAACTGAGGCTCTGCCACCTTTACAGAGATAACTGCAGTAAGACCCTCGCGGAAGTCCTCTGGAGAGATATCACCTTTGAACTTATCCAGGAGCTTATTCTTCTCAGCATACTGCTTGAGTGAGCGGCTGAGACCCATCTTGAAGCCCTGAAGGTGAGTACCACCCTCGATAGTATTGATGTTGTTGACATAGGAGTAGATCTTCTCAGAATAACCGTTGTTATACTGGAGAGCGATGTCAATAGGGATAATCTTGTCAGCTGTGATGCAGACTGGCTCTGGAATCAGAGTTGTAGCACCTGCATCGAGGTAGGTAATAAACTCACTAAGACCCTTTTCTGAGAAGAACTCGGCACTGCGGTATACTTTGTTACCTGTAGTCTTTGACTCGCCTGAAACAGGATCGGTCACAAACTCATCAACCAGCTCTCTCTTGTCTGTGAGATTGATTTTGATACCCTTGTTAAGGAATGCAAGCTCGCGAAGACGGGCTGCAAGAATATCATATTTGTACTTTGTAGTCTGTGTGAAGATTTCAGCATCAGGATGGAAAGTGATGATAGTACCTGTCTTGTCACTCTCACCGATCACTTCTACAGGGCCAAGTGGCTTACCAGCGCTATAGTGCTGCTGGAAGATCTTACCCTCTCTGTGGATCTCAGCTGTGAGGTGATCCGAAAGCGCATTTACACAGGATACACCCACACCGTGGAGACCTCCGGACACCTTGTAGCTTGACTTGTTGAACTTACCACCGGCGTGAAGCACTGTGAGCACGACTTCAAGGGCGCTACGATGCTCTTTCTCGTGCATGCCTGTAGGGATACCACGTCCATTGTCGGCTACTCTGATCGAATCATCTTCGAGGATCTGCACATCGATAGTGTTACAGAAGCCTGCCATTGCCTCATCGATACTATTATCCACAACTTCGTATACAAGATGATGCAGACCTCTTTCCGACACATCACCAATATACATCGAAGGGCGCTTGCGGACTGCCTCAAGACCTTCAAGCACCTGGATACTATCTGCGGAATACTGCTCCGCTGCGTTCTTTATCTGATTATTTTCTTCCATCTTCGTCAATAAAAAATATCCTACAAAAATACTAAATTTCTCTGAAGAAACCTACTTAAAAGTTGACTATTATGCCTGCAGTTACATAAGGAGCCTTCTCTGCAAAACCAGGATAGCGCTCAATGTGCTGGAAAAGAAGATTTCCAAGCTCCGCATAGGCGGCAATCTTCTTGCTGAAGGCATACTCTCCACCGAGCTTGAGGTCCACATAACCAGGGACAGCGGCATATGCACCACTAAGATCCTTGCGAGCTGTGCGCATCTCTACCCCGGCAGAAGCATAAATCCTCTTGAACCAGTTATATCTTGCCATCACCTGACCTTCCACAAGCGCCGGAGCAAATACCGACGCCGCAGCATACTTGCTCAGGATATTGAAATGAAGATCTGCATTGAGATCAAAATTCTCCGAGATATACTTTGTATCCAGATCGACATTAAACAGACTCAGATCAGCAAAACCGATGTTCTTGAGGTAGGCCAGAGGCAGGTTTTCCCACGAAGCATAGCCACCCTTCAAGCTATATTGCAGACTTGATCCAAGCACGCCATCCACACCAAGCGAGACATTATATTTCTGCTTTGCAAATGCATCAATTCTACCCATTCTGATAAAGAAAGGATACATATTTTTGAGGGCAAAGTGCTGGTTTATCTCGCGACCACCATCCACTGATACAAACGCTCTATGTGACTTACCCAGAGCAACTTGAGCCTTTGCGACAGGATACAGCCCCACAGAGCCTTTGTCTGTTGCCGACGCATAATCAAGCTTGACACCAAGCTTGATATCAAACGCACCAAGAGCAAAGAGAAGCTGCGGGGTCACACTACCAAGATTGGCAGCCAGGGACTCGGCACCCGCAATCTTGTTATTGAGATTTTCCATCTGGAAGCTGTAGTCAAGAAGCATCTTGTGTCTGCTGTTGGTCACAAAGGCCAGATAGCCCGACACGCCCATCATAGACTCACTCAAAGAGCCAAACGCATTACCCATAGTTTCCGCGCCATAGCGATAGTCCACGCCGAGCTTATACTCGATGCGCGAGCTTGATGCCTCTGAAGAAGCAATACTCACACGCGCCACAGCCGAGTTATATGCGGACTTCATATCACCGGCAGGCACTGAAGGAGCATATTTATTATCCCCGGCAAAGATTCCGTCATAGCCAAGAGCAAAATCAAGTTCCGCCGCAGGGAGGACATATCTTCCGGCAAGGGCAAGATTGTCCTTGAGGTTATATCCATAACCCAGAACCTCACCTCCGCCGCGATTGTAGACGCTCAAGTTGAATTTCTCGCTGGAAACAGCATTATAGGCAAAGTCAAGCTTAGGATGCAGACCCACTCCGGCACCGGCCTTGAGGTAAAACTTCTTGATATCATATCTTACCGGATCAAGATTGAGAGCAATCTCATAGGGGGTGAATTCGTAGGAGCCTTTATATTTGGTTTCAAATACCGCATAATCAAAGTTATAGTCAAAGTTATAGAGGGTATCCGGAACACTGATCGAGAGCTCCTGCTTAGGAAAATCCGCAAACTTTGCCTGATATTCGTTGGTCACCTGCACAGACTGGTTGATGTTCTGGGCAGACAATACTCCGCACACTGAAAGCAGAGCAAGTTGTATAATCGTTTTTTTCATAACTACTGCTGCATCAAAGATTCAAGGCGAGTCAGCCTCTTGTTTACATTTTCAAGCACGTCATCTCCACTGCCTGATGGCTCATAGCCGTCACGCACGCTCTCATAGGTAGCCTTGGCCTGCTCATACTGACCTCTCTGTTCAAACGAGTCACCAAGCACGATAAATGCCTTGGCCAGCCAGTAGGACTGTTGCCCCGCTGTCTGAGAGAAGCTGTAGACGTGATCATCGACAGAGTCAAATACTCCCCTGTCATAGAGATCCTGGATAGTCATATATCTTGCCTCCGCTCCCTCAGGAGTAGAAGGATTCTCTCCGAGCTTTGCAAATATCGCCATCGCCTCGCTGCGCTTTGAAGTCGCAAGCAAGCTCTTGGCCTTGACAAACGAAGCCTCGCGGCTCAGGTCAGCCGAAGTCTGCGGATCGCCCAGCACAGCATCACAAGCAGTCACAGCCTGCTCGTAGGTCTTGCTTCTGTAGGCTGAGCGCATCATACCCACGCGGGCAACGCTGCGGTTGGCATCCATTCGCGTAGAAGCGAGAAGATCTGTATAGGCGTTGTAGGCATCGGCATATCTCTCAAGCTGATAAGAAAGCTCTGCAAATCTGAGCTTAGACATCTCCACAAACGACATCTGAGACTCTGCCTTCATCGCCTCGGCATAGAAATCACAAGCCTGCTCTTTCTGACCAAGAGCACGGTAAGACTCTGCCAGATAGAACTTTACCTGCGGCAGATCGGCACTCTGAGGGAAGGTCTCGATAAACTTCTTGATTGTCGGCACGGCCTGCTCATAGCTGCTGGCGAGGTAGAGCTGCTCTGCTGCATTGAAATACATCTTCTCCTTCTCAGCCTCAGTCTTGTCGGCATTAAGGCGGTTTGCCTCGACATACTCAAGGAACTTCTCCGGCTGCTTGCGAGTCTGGTAGATGGACTCGATGGCCATCATCGCCTCCTGGGCATATTCGCTGTCAGGCATAGTTGCGACAACCTCCTTGTAGTAGTCAAGTGCCTGGTCATACTTGGACATATTACGATGCACAAGTCCCAGGCCGATGAGGGCCTTTGCCACAAAACCGGGATCCTTTGAAACCTCCTTGAGGTGAGTAAAGCTGCGGATAGCGTCATTGTTGTTCTTGACATCCATCTGCGCGCGACCCAACTCATAGTATGCGTCAAGATAGAGAGGCGCATCTTCGGAAGCGTCTTCGATGTGAAGAAGAGTGGAAACCTTGCGCTTCTTGTCTCCTGAAAGGCCATAAGAGATAGCCTGCTGATAGTATGGATATATGTTATCCGGAGAGAAGAACTCCGTGAGGACCTTCTGGTAGGACTGGATAGCAGCCTTGTAGTCCTGGCGCGCAAAGTCGCAGTCCGCTCGACGGTTCATTGCATCCTGTCTGTACAAGCTGTGTCCTGAAGCGATATAGTTGTCAAACCAGCGTGCTGCCGCTTCGTATTGGCTCTGCTTGAAATGGCTATAGCCGATGTTGTAGGCAAGGATTTCGCCTTCAAGCTTGTCGTGAAGAGCCGACTGGTTGTATAGTTCTGTAAAGGTCTGTTCAGCACTCGCGAAGTTTCCTGTGCGGTAGTAGGACTCGCCGAGCCAGTAGCGTGAGAATTGGTTAAGTCTGTCAGTCTTAGGTAGATAGTAGGAAGTTGCGCGGAAATACGGCACTGCATCTCGGTATGAACTACCCTCAAAGAGCTGATGGGCACGGAGGAAATTGGCCTTGGTGTAGTTGTTGAGCATATCATCGGAGAGCTCGTCAATCTTGTCATAGGCATCGACAGCAGCCGAATAATCCTTGTCAGCAAGAGCAGCAAGGGCCATATAGCCATAGATCTGATCACCTCTTGTGCCGGTAGAGTATCTCTTGATATATCTCGCAAAGCCGGAAGTGTCTTTGTTCAGGTCAAAGGCCAGTTTTGCGTGATTGAAGCTTGCATCTTCTGTAATCTCAGGGTCAAAGTCCACATTTGAAGCATCCAGGAAAGCTTCCATCGCCGCTACCTGATTGCGTGTGCGGAGGTAGGCGTTGGCAAGGTGATAGTTGGCAATCTGACCGAGAGAGTCGCTGCGGTCGGTCATCTTGGTGTAGTTGTCAATCGCACCCTGATAGTCGTGCACAGAATACAGGAGACTTCCTGCATAAAAAAGATCCTTGCGATTGAGATCAGACTGGGAGATGTCGTCATAATACTCTCTAGCCTTCTCGTTGTTGCCCAAGATCAGGTATGACTCCGAGATTATGCGGGCAAGTCTTTCCTGTCTCTCCTTAGGAGCAGAAGCAAATATCTTCTCACCTTCGCTGACTGCATATTCATAGTTCTTCTGATTGAACTCGCAATCAACAATATAGAAACTAGCAAGATCAGAGAATCTTGGATCCTCAACCACTTTCCAGAAATAACTCTCTGCTGCCGCAAAGTTGCTGTTGTTGTAACGCATTATACCACAGAGATATCTGCCGGGAGCAGTATAATCAGAGTGCTCGAGCGCCTCAAGGATCATAAAGAACTGCTCTGCCTGAGGATATCTGCCAAGCGAGAATTCGCAGAAGGCACATTTGAAGAAATATTCAGGAACATCGTTTTCATCCAGAGATGCAGAGTTGACCTTTGAAAACTCTATCGTAGCCTCCGCCCAACGTCCTTGATCAAAGAGCAGACGTGCGTTTTCAAAACGAATACTGCTGGTCAATGCTGTTGACGGATATTTCTTATTGTAATCATCCATCAATGACTGATAGTCCGAGCTGCGCATCTTCAGGGCACAAAGCACCTTGTAGCCCGAAGTCATGGCATCTTGTTCCAACTGATCAAAAAGCTGAATAGCTCCGCCGTAGACACCTTCCTGATATAGAGTCACAGCCTGCTGATAGACATCCCCCTGAGCATCCGGATTTACCTGAGCGCCGGCTCCAAGTCCGCAAAACAAGGCAAAAGATGCTGCTAATAATTTCACTTTCATATAGTTAGTTTCTATTATTCAAACAATTTTACACAATTTACAAATTTAATCAAAATCACCTAAATTTCCAATATTTAACTTATCTTTGCCTACATCAAAAAACAAGAAAATGGAAGAGCAGAAAAGCCCCGTAATCTCATTTGCAGACGCAGACATCATCAACTCGGAAAACACCGTCATCTATGACCTCAATATGGATGTTTATGACGGAGAACTCGTCTATATCGTCGGCAAAGTCGGCAGTGGAAAGACATCCATAATCCGTACCATCAGCGCAGAAAACCCACTCAGAAAAGGAAGCGGCTATGTGTGCGGCTACAACCTTGTGGGCATTAAGGAGAAGGATGTTCCGTTTTTGAGACGCAAGCTCGGCGTGGTTTTCCAGGACTTCCAGCTTCTGATGGACCGCAGCGTCTATGACAACCTAGCTTTTGTGCTCAAATCCACAGGTTGGAAAGAAGTCAAGGCCATCGACGACAGGATTGACGAAGTGCTCAAGGCAGTAGGCATGACCACCAAGGCCCACAAGATGCCGCATCAGCTTTCCGGAGGAGAGCAGCAGCGCATTGCAATCGCCAGAGCTATCCTCAACGACCCTAAGGTCATCATCGCGGACGAGCCGACAGGCAACCTCGACGACAACACAGCAGAGGACATCCTTCAGCTCCTGAAGAGCATCAACCAGGACAAAGGCACTGCTATCGTGATGGTTACACACAACCTCAACATCTGCGAACGCTATCCCGGCCGCATCTTTGAGACCAAGGACGAGATGTGCAAAGAAATCACAAAGTAGCGATGCGTCTGCAAGAGAGATATGACGCGATAATGGAGCACTTCAAGAAAGAACCTGCTCCTAACTCCGAACTCAACTACAGCAACACCTATGAACTGCTGATAGCTGTCGTACTATCAGCCCAATGCACAGACAAGAGAGTCAACCTCACGACCCCTGCGCTATTTGCCGCATACCCAAACCCTGAGGCACTTGCAGCAGCAGAGTTTGATGATGTGTTTGCGCTGATAAAATCCATCTCCTACCCCAACAACAAGGCCCGCCATCTGATCGGAATGGCGCAGAAGCTTGTGAGCGAGTTTGGCGGCGAGGTCCCTTCGAGCATCGAAGAGCTGATGAGCTTGCCAGGAGTCGGCAGAAAGACTGCAAATGTCGTGGCTTCCATCGTCTGGAACGAGCCGGTGATTGCAGTAGACACACACGTCCATAGAGTATCACATCGACTTGGCTTATCCAAGGGCAAGACGCCGCGCGAAGTGGAGCTTGACCTCGAGAGGCACATCAGCGCCGAGGACAGACCGACAGCACACCACTACCTGCTTCTGCACGGAAGATATGTGTGCACCGCATTAAAACCAAAATGCGAGGCTTGTGACCTCGCAAAATGGTGTTATATGTTCTCTAAGAATTCTAAAAACTAGCAGAACTGCTTCTTGAGAGCCTCAATCTTAGCATCTGCATCGTCGCCCTTGGCGCCGAAGTAGAACTTGATCTTAGGCTCAGTACCTGAAGGTCTCACTGAAACCACATCTCCTGCCTCATCAAAGAACTGAAGCACGTTTGAAGATGGCTGACCTGTCTTCTCTGGCTCGAGGTAGTCGATAACCTTTGTTACCGGCGAGCCGCAAAGCTCCTGAGGAGGATTTGATCTGAGATCCTTCATCATCTGCTGAATCTCCTGAGCTCCGGATACGCCCTTGCGCACTACAGATACGAGGCCTTCCTTGCGATATCCAAACTCCTTGTAGATCTTCTGGAGGAGCTGATAAAGGGTCTTGCCCTGCTCTGCAGCCCAAGCTGCGCACTCTGCAA
>JAFNUQ010000092.1 GCA_017383945.1 Bacteroidales bacterium
CTGCGATCAGTATATAAAACGCGGATATAAAGCTGTCGCCATTGATGACTCAACACCTGCTGCAACACGCAAACAATATGTAGACGATTTCAGAAGAGGGCGTATTGATATAATCTGTAATGTAAACATCTTCAGTGAAGGCTTTGACTGCCCAGACTTGGAATTTATCCAGCTGGCAAGACCAACAAAGTCTCTATCCATGTATCTGCAACAGGTCGGTAGAGGACTCAGACCAGCCGCAGGCAAAGATAAACTCATCATTCTTGACAATGTAGGTCTATATAATCGATTTGGATTCCCGTCTGCAAAGAGACAATGGAGAAGACATTTTGAGGGTAAATTTGTTGATTACAGTCTTCCTATTGGCACACATATATCTGACGGCCGAATTGTCGGTTTCTTCGATGAATTTGATGAAGGAGATGAAGAAGTTGAAATGCTGCATACTACAGCAGAAGAAATCATTGAAGAGAAGACAACTCCTGCACCGGATCCAATAATTTTCCAATCTAACGAGCCGGAGTTTAAATTCTATCTGGATAAAAAGGGTTTTAGCGAGACAATGATTTCAAGAATTGTCAGAGGTATTAAAGCGGACATTGACCCTATAATTCGTGGCAAATATAACTCAAAGCACGAATCCATTTTCAAGATGGAAGATATTTCTGAACTTGAGCTATATCTGTATGACTTCAATATCACTCCTGTCATTGCAGAAATGAATACTGCAAAAAATAATATCATGACAGAAGCGTTAGAGTATTACATCAATTATTTGGAATGGCGAGTTGCGGACGGCGCATTAATCATCGAGGATGCTAGGGTAAATGATATTTCTAATGACGACATAGAAGAAATTCCACCTCGCTCCATTGAAGAAGTCGAGATGGAAATTAAAATTCTTCGCAAATGGGGAAAAGATGTGCCCGAAGAGTTACTCAAAGAGTATAAATCTCTTACTACCAGGTAGCATCTGTATCAAAATACTGCTGGAGCATATCTGATATCTTGTCTGATGTTCCATTTGAAGTAACAGCCAGATACATTGAAGCTCTGGAAAGACCAACATACAAGTACTTGTTAATGAGGCTAGTCTCTTCTATATCGTCAATATCATAGAAGAAGACGGCCTCAAATTCCATTCCCTTAACTTGGTCTATCGGAAATATTCTGATTGTTCTTTCGCCTTCAAGAGTGTTATCTGAGCAGACCTTCACCTCAATTCCGGCCCTTTCAAGATTATCACACTCCTCTAGGGATTCCTTAAGTTCCTCAGCTCGTTTCTTGTCCTTTGTGAATATGGCAATTGTAGGCACACAATTATACGCCTTAGTAATCTCCATTATTCTCTCAGAAATCCACTCAGCCTTCTCGTCAATATCGTCGCTTTCAAGCCACAAAGGAGATGGTGTTGCTTCTTCTTTAAGGAAACACTCATATGGCGATGCCACTCCCCTCTCCATCTGATAAATTTTATCAGCAAGTGAAAGCAATTCAGCGCTCTGCCTATAGGACATCAGAAGATTATGAATTTCAAGATTCTCAAATAATAGCGGATGTTTTAGAATATTCCAATCTGTAATACCATCATCCTTCATAAGCTGCATAGTATCACCACTCAAGGTATACGAACATACCTCATAGTGTCCAAAAGACTTGATACCGTAGAATTCAACCAAACTATAGTCTGTAGCCTCATCGATACCAATTACAGGACGACACAAATGCTTATAAGCAACTGTATACCTATGAGGAGACGTCTCAAATCTCTCTCTGTTTACCTTGTAAAGGGTCTTAACAATATTATTGATGAATCCTATTAACAATGACTGTTCCTGACATAGTAGTGGCTTGTTCCTACCTGATTCCAGTATCTCTGCAAGAATCTCAGTGTCCCAATGAACTTTATCTGAGGCAGGCATATTCTTTCGATATGTCTTATAATACTGAGGTATACTCGATAACACATATTGACCAAATCCTTTGAGTGCAGGATTAATGTGTTTCACAAAAGATGCAGAGTCTGCAAGCTTAGCAAGATCCTCATCGACAATGTAATCCTTTATCATATCAAGGAGGGTCTTCTGAGCAGGAGTAATCTTAACATTACTATCTCTGAGCTTAAGACAAAGCTTCTTAAGCAATGCGTTAAATTTATTAAAGAGAGCAATATTCAAATCTCCATAATCTGGTTCAACCTCTTCAACATCCTCAATATCTTCGACTTCAGGCTGAGGAACCTTGGCTAGAGATTTTATGTATTCAAGCACCTCATTATACTTAGAATCCTCTCTTCTCAATAAGGCAATATACTTGTCTGAAAGATTTCTGATCTCAGAATTATACGCACTGGTAATTTCAGCTCCAGATTTAATGGCAGTACCATTAACTATAACATTCTGATCAATACCCTCAAGATGAATCAAATATGAAAGTAAATCTCTCATATTTGATATGGTCTCAATCTTAGCACACTCACGAGTAATAATCGAACCGAGAATTTTCCATTCAAACTTAGAGGTATCTATCTTTGAGATTTTAATAAAACGTTCTTTTACCTGTTGCAGATAAAAAGCAGTAAAATTCTCAATAATAGCTAAGTGATTTCCCTTGTATAGCTTAGCATCTTCCCTTTTTCGTTTAGCAAAATCAAAAGGACAGTCCTGACCTGCTAGATGGTACTCATCACGAACAGCATCCTTCAAATACTCCTTCCAGACAGTTGTTCTATGATTAGCATTAGGCAAACCTTCATAACTCATATTATCCTGCAGATACTTTTTAAGAAGGTCTGTCGGTGAGAAATATATCCAATTATCTGAAGTCGAAGATATTATATCAAGCTGTTCCTTTGTCAGCTTACAGTCATCATTATTTTCAATATAATCCTCAAGGTCTCCTCTATCAATCAACAGTTTAAGCCTCTGGATCATTGTTGTAGTTTTACCTGTACCTGGACCGCCATTGATTACTTCTGCAATTCCATTATAAAGATTTGAAAACTTAGCCTTATCCTGATGCTTATCCAATACAGGATTTCGTCTCAAACTAACCTGATGACGAATAAATGCTGCAGCCTTACTTGCTTCATTCAGGAACCTATCACGTTCTTCTTGTGCCTGAGCAATTTCCTCTTTGAGTTTTTTAGCTTCCTCTTCGGCTAGACGAGCCTCTTCCTCAAGACGCTTCGCTTCAGCTTGAGCAAGACGCTCTGCTTCTTCAGCCTGCTTACGCTTAAGTTCTTCTATCTTTCTTTGAGCTTCAGCTTCTGCCTTTTGTTTAGCTTCAATATCCTCCTCAGCCCTAAAAAGGCCTGCGAGAGCAGCCTTCAGTGAGGAAAAATACTTCCAGTCCTTCATACCTGA
>JAFNUQ010000093.1 GCA_017383945.1 Bacteroidales bacterium
GGAAGCATTAAATATATCAGGTAAAAACTTTCTGTCTCAGAAAATTACCACTCCAAAATCTTATTGAAGTCATAGGCCTCAGGGTTCTCGATGCCGAGAGCCTTTACAGCCTCATAGTCAGCCTCAGTTACATAGTGAGCGATGTACTTGTAGTAGTTCTGAGCTGTACCGCTGTTGATGTCCACAACTCTTGGTGGAATCTTGCCAGTCTCTGGATCCTGAAGGTCTGCAAGATAGAGTGGAGATACATTGCCAAATGAGTCAACGTATACCATACAACCTGTCTTACCCTCGCTGAAGAGCTGGTATACACCCATTGCAAGCTCTGTACAGTATGTTACATCGTAGGCAACAGGATCCTGGCAACGCACGTCATAACCAATCTCTACAGGACGGCTCTTAACCTTGAGACCAATCTTCTTGAACTCAGCCTCGAGGAGGTCATTGAAGAGGACAGCCTTAGAAACCTTACCAAGCTCTGGGTGGCCGTGATCATCATAAGAGAAGTGCACGCCAGCAGCCTCCATCTCCTCAGCCTTGAACTCGTGGAAAAGACCCTCAGCAGCTACGATTGTACCATAGTTGATACCCATAACCTTTCTCTTGAGGATAGCAGAGATAGAAAGCTTCACAACCTTATCAAGACAGATCTCAGTCTTGTTGAACATCTCAGGGATGATTGTCATCGGACAGTGAGTAGCCTCACCGATACCGAGAGCGAGTGAACCGCAAGTACGACCCATAGCTGAAATCACGAGCCAGTTGCCTGAAGTGCGTGCATCCTCATATACGGTTCTTGCAAGGTGAGCACCCTCATTCTTAGCTGAATTGTAGCCAAATGTAGGAGCGTTTGCAGGAAGCGGAAGGTCATTGTCAATTGTCTTAGGACAATGGATATTTGCGATAGGATATCCCTTGGCTGCAAGGAACTTAGAGATGCGGTTTGCAGTTGAAGCAGTATCGTCACCACCGATAGTAACGAGGAGCTTGATATTATTATCCTTGAAAAGATCAAGGTTAAAGTTATTCTCAAAATCTGCATCAGTTGGCTTAAAACGGCTCATCTCAAGATATGAACCGCCTCTGTTGAAATAACGGTCAGCGATTGCAAATGTAAGATCCTCTGTGCGTGCATTCTTGCTGAACAAGCCAGAATAACCACCATGAAGACCGATTACGCGATATCCTCTTGAAAGGAAAGTCTTAGCAACACTCATTGAAACTGAGTTCATACCTGGGGCTGGACCGCCACCACAAAGAATAATAACTGAATCTTTCATTGAAATCTAAAATTAAATCTTGCAAATTTACTCAAATTCCTAATAATAAACAACATCAATATTTAGCAATCAGCTATTTAAAACTACGGATAAAAAGATTAAATTTGTAGGTTATTATGGAGGCAAAGCATCGCATAGAAGAGCTCAGAAAAACCATCACTGAGCACAACAGGCGCTATTATGTAGAAAATGCGCCATCTATCTCTGATTACGAATTCGACCAGCTCCTCAAAGAGTTGGAAAAGCTCGAGTCAGAGCATCCCGAATATGCTTCTGCCGACTCCCCTACCCAGAGGGTTGGTTCCGACCTGGCCAAGCCAAGCCAGGAAAAGACAGGAGGATTTGTGCAGAAGACCCACCGCTACCCTATGCTCTCGCTCAGCAATACCTACTCCATCGCGGAGATTGAGGAGTTTGTGCAGAGAGCAGACAAGGCTCTAGGAGGAGAGAAATTCAGCTACAGCTGCGAACTCAAATTTGACGGAACCGCCATCTGCCTGCGCTACAAGGACGGCCGCCTGAGCGAAGCCATCACACGCGGCGACGGCACAAAGGGAGACGACATCACCCGCAACGCATTGCAGATCAGCAACATTCCGCACAAGTTGCACGGAGACTTCCCTAGCGAATTTGAAATCCGCGGCGAAGTAATGATGCCATACGACTCGTTTGAACGCCTCAACGCACAGAGATTGGAGAAGGGCGAAGCGCCATTTGCCAATCCACGCAACGCTGCTTCCGGCTCCATCAAGCTCCTCACCGCTGAAGAGGTTAAGGAAAGAGGCCTGTTCTGCACCCTCTACCACATCCCGGCAGAGAGCATAGCATTCGCCTCGCACGAGGAGGCCCTTGACAAGGCTGCGAGCTGGGGCTTGCCTATCAGCGACAGCAGAAAGATCTGCGACGGCATCGAGGGCATCAAGCAATATATCGATTACTGGGACATTCACAGATCCGAGCTCCCATATGCCACCGACGGCGTGGTAATCAAGATCAACGAACTCTCGTCTCAGCGTTCTCTTGGATATACAGCCAAGTCCCCACGCTGGGCAGTAGCATACAAATTCAAGGCTGAACAAGCCAGCACCAAACTCCTGAGCATCGACTATCAGGTGGGCAGGACCGGAGCTGTAACTCCTGTCGCCAACCTTGAGAGCGTGTTACTCAGCGGCACGATAGTCAAGCGCGCTACCCTCAACAATGCCGAATTGATGGCAGAAATGGACATCAGAGTGGGCGACTATGTGTTTGTGGAAAAAGGCGGAGAAATCATCCCTAAGATTACAGGCGTAGACTTTGATCAGAGAGCCCCGGGACTTGAAAAGCCCGTCTTCCCTGCCAATTGCCCTGATTGCGGCACAGCTCTTGTCAAAGCCGAAGGCGAAGCCAAATGGTTCTGTCCCAACGACAGCGGCTGCCCGATGCAGATAAAGGGTCGCATCCTGCACTTTGTCGGCAGAAAGGCAATGGACATCCTCTGCGGCGAAGCGGGCATAGATCAGTTCTATTCTGCAGGACTAGCATCCAGTCCGGCAGACCTCTACAGCATCAGCAAATTGCAGCTGGTTGCGCTTGAAGGCTGGAAGGAGAAGTCCGCACAGAATTTCCTGGATAGCCTCGAGAAAAGCAAGAGCGTGCCGTTTGAGCGCGTGCTCTTTGCACTCGGCATCAGATATGTCGGAGAGACCACAGCCAAAAGCATTGCCAAGCACTTCGGCGACATCGAGCATATTGCTGCCGCATCAGTCGAAGAGCTGACGCAGATTGGCGACGTCGGAGCAGTAATTGCAGAGAGCGTCTACGCATATATGCATTCGCCTGTGGGCTTGGAACAGATCGAGCGCCTCAAGGCAGCGGGCCTGCAATTTGCAGCAGAAGCAGATCAAGGGCCGAAGTCCGATAGCCTGAGCGGCCTGAGCATTGTGGTTTCCGGCAATTTCAGCATTCCTCGCGACAAGATAAAGGAAATGATTGCAGCTCACGGCGGAAAGGTCAGCTCATCAATCAGCAGCAAGACAAGCTTCCTGCTTGCAGGAGAGAAGAGCGGTCCGGAGAAGCTCAAAAAGTGCGAGCAGCTCGGCATCCGACTTGTTTCAGAGGCTGAATTTATGCAGATGATCCCTGGCGAGAAAGCAGTTAGAAAGGAAGAAATAATTGAAGAACTCACATTATTTTAATGAAGATAGCAAGTAGCATAACAAAACTATTTACGGACAAGATCTGGACCATTGACCTCGATCAATATTCCAAGGGATATGGCCGTATCGTACGTTTTGTCAAGCTGTTACGCATCACTATCGACAGTTTTGCACAGAACAGGATGGGTTTTCAGTGCGTCGCTCTCAGCTACTTCATCACGCTCGCTTTAATCCCATTTATTGCATTTCTTTTTGCAGTGACCGATGGTCTAGGATTGTCGGCCTGGATTTATGATATGCTCCACGGAGTCTTCCCAAACAATCCTGAATTCATCAACACCGTGATGGACAGGGCGACCATAATCCTGGAAAGTGCAAAAGGTGGAGGCCTCGGACTCATCTCCGCGCTTACCTTCCTCTCTACAGTCTTCTGGATGATGTTCCAGGTAGAAAGGGTGTTCAATAACGTATGGGGCATCCGCAAGATCCCTCGCAAGCTGTACAAACGATTTGGATACTACCTGTTGATTCTGATTCTTCTGCCATTTATCATTGTCCTGTTTGGTGCCGGAATCACATATAGATCCAACATCACCAATCTCATCGGAATTGACCTTTCTGATGCTAGCCAGTTATCCAAGATAATCGGTTATGTGTCATTTTACGTCGTATCGGTTTTTACCCTTTCCGCAATGTATACCTTTATCCCTGCGGCAAAGGTAAAATATAAATATGCGCTCAAGTCAGCAGCAGTTGCAGCATTGATATTTGTTGCTTTCCAGTACCTATATCTTGAAACTCAGGTATTTGTGGGCAGATTCAACAGCGTCTACGGAGTAATCGCCGCTATCCCGCTATTCTTGATCTGGTTGAACTACAGCTGGCAGATTATCATTTATGGAGCTCAATTGACCTACGGATACCATAACCTGGACCGTTATAATATCCCTGATTGGGAAAAGGAGGAGAAATAATGAGTTTTTCTAAGTTCACAGAAGCAGAAGGACAGCTTATCAGAGAAAAGTTTGCCGAGTTGATGGCGATAGCGGAGCCTCGTTGTCGTAACGAATATGAAGTCGACACGATAAAGAAAGCTTTTGAGTTTGCCAATGAAGCTCATAAAGATATACGCAGAAGCTCCGGGGAGCCATATATCCTACACCCGATCGAAGTTGCAAAGATTGTTATCAAAAACATAGGACTGGGATACAAATCCATCTGCACAGGACTCCTGCACGATGTGTGCGAAGACACTGAATATACTACAGAAGATGTGTCAAGCCTTTTCGGAGAGAAGATTGCATCCTTTGTGGACGGAATGAACAGGATCAAGACTGTGCTTGACAACGAAGACCGCAAGGGTTATACTGAAAGCCAAGCCGGAGTAGAAGCAGAAAACATCAAACGCATCCTGCTTACCCTCAACAACGACTCAAGAATCGTACTCATCAAGCTAGCAGACCGTCTTCATAATTGCAGGACCATAGAGACCCTGCCGGGACACAAGAAGGACAAGGTCCTGACAGAAACGATGAACATCTTCATCCCGCTCGCTCATAGACTTGGTCTGTATGAAATGAAATCCGAGATGGAGAACATCTGGCTGAAGTACAAGAAGCCGGAGGACTGGGCCGAAATCACCGAGCGCATTAAAGGCAATGTAGCTCAGAGACAGGCAGATATAGATAACTTCATCGAGCCGATCAGCACTGAGCTCAACAAAGCAGGATTTAAATTCAGCATAAAGAAGCGCATAAAGACTCCATACTCAATCTGGTATAAGATGCGCACCAAGAATGTACCGTTTGACCAGATATATGACCTCTATGCTGTCCGAATCGTATTTGAGCCCAAGGAGGACAACATCGCGCAGGAGAGGCAGAACGCCTACATGATCCTTGCGATGCTCCTATCGCTCTACAGAGACAACTACAGCCGACGCAGAGACTGGATCTCAAACCCTAAGAGTACCGGTTACGAGGCGCTCCACTGCACCCTGATGAGTCAGGCAGGCGTGTGGATTGAGGTACAGATTCGCTCAAAGCGAATGGATGAAATCGCAGAAAAGGGCATCGCAGCACACTGGTCATACAAGCAGAACGGATACAGTGCCGAGAAGAATTCGGAGATGGACAGATGGCTCGAGCAGGTTCAGGACATCCTGCTGAGCAAAGACGTCAGCTCGCTCGAGTTGCTGGATATGCTGCAAAGCTCAGAGATTGTCGTATTCACGCCTAAAGGCGAGCAGAAGACCATCATCAGCAAAGCAACAGCACTTGATTTTGCCTACCAGATACACACAGATATAGGTCATAGCGCTATTGCCGCCAAGGTCAACATGAAGCTTGTGCCGCTATCTCACCAGCTCAAGTCAGGAGATCAGGTAGAGATAATCACAGCCACCAATGCCAAGCCGAAGGCCGAATGGATGGACTTCCTGCAGACACGTCAGGCAAAGATCAAGCTAAGCGAATATTTCAAAGGGGAGAAATCCGAGCGCATCAAATATAGCGACGAAGACGCGCACGCCTTCCCTATTCGCCTAGCGCTCAAGGGCGTAGACAGGATGGGACTACTCAATGACATCACGTCATATCTGTCTCACACTATGAATATCAATATACGCAAGCTCACTCTATCCACAAATAAAGCTATCTTTGAAGGATTTATTGAGTTTGATATGAAAGACAGGAAAAACCTGACACACATACTCAACGGACTTAGAAATATCAACGGCATCCAAGATGTCGAGAGAACAGATATATAAAGATATGAGAAGATTTCTTCCACTGATTTTAGCGGTTGCCGCTACCTTCTTGCCCTTGATGTTTATGCACTCCTGTGCAAATACAACAGAGGCTCCATCGGGTGGCGACAAGGACACTATACCTCCATATATAATTGACATTAAGCCTCTTCCAGGAGCTACACAGGTCCCTGTAAAGGATGCAAAGTTTGAGTTTACCTTCAACGAATATGTCACATTGAAGACCGCCACCAATGTATTCCTCTCTCCTCCTCAGCAGAAACCGCCCAAGGCAAGGATGAAAGGCAAGGACCTGGTGGTCACATTTGAAGAAGAACTGAAGCCAAATACGACCTACACTCTGTCTTTTACTGACGCCATCGCAGATGCCAACGAAGGCAATATGTTTGCTGGATACACCTACGTATTCTCTACCGGCAGTCAGATTGACTCGATGATGCTCACCGGCACTATCCTTGACTGCAACACGCTCACACCGATCAAGGGAGCGACAGTTCTGTTGCACAAGAGTCAGAGGGATTCGGCTGTATATGACACAAAACCCTATGCCGCAGCCAAGACCGACGATTGGGGATTCTTTGTACTGCCTTTTATTCAGGACACACTTTACAGAATCTACGCTATCAAGGATGCCAACAACAATAATATCCTTGAGCCGGATTCAGAGCTCGTAGGATTTATCGACTCACTCGTCCGTCCTGTGCAGGTGGCTCACGACACCGTCAAGGAGATGCTCAAATATGATATGCTTGACACGCTCAGATGCCTTGCCCGCAATAGCGAATACGAGTTTGTCCTCTTCAAGGAAGTTCCATCCAAGCAGATGATAATGAACAAAGAGCGACTTAGCGAGAGAGCGGCCTACATCACATTTGCAGCACAGGATGCAATCGTGGATAAGATTGAGGTCCAGGGATATAGAGACAATCAGATCATCACTCAATTTAACCTTGAGAGGGATAGCCTCGAGCTATGGTTGAATAGCCGCAGGCCGTTCCCTGATACAATGAAGTTCAGCATTGACTATTACAAGACGGACTCACTCGGATCACTCTCCCTGACAAATGAGAAATTCAATCTGAGCCTTGCAAACAACAAAAGAACCTTCTCAAAAAAATCCAGAAGGGACATCAAGCAAAACGATACAAGTTGTGTCATCACCCTCACAGCCGACCCTAAGACTGTAGAGCAAAACGGATTTATCGCAGAGTTCAACTATCCTATCATCTATGAAAACTTTGACAAAATAAAGCTGATCTCTGTAAACCCAAGACAGGTTGAAGAGGAAGTCAAAACCACGGTTGAGAGAGACAGCCTCAATCTGAGAAAATACATAATTAGGCCGGTATCTCCGATGCAGATGGGCTATGAATACACTCTCAAGATCCCTCACAGAGGATTTAGAGACATCAACGGACACTACAACGACAGTCTTAAGGTCCAGTGTTCTCTTCCTACCGACGACAAGCTCAGCACTTTAAATGCTGAGATAGTAGGAGTAGACAGGAAGATAATCGTAGACCTCCTGCCAGGAGAGAAGACAGACGTACTCCGCTCCTATGTGATTGATAAGGACCAGACACTCAAGTTCCCTTACCTCTCAGCGGGCAAATATCGCATCCGCATCACAGAGGATAAGAACCGCAACTCATTGGTTGACACAGGTTCACTCCTCCAGCACAAGCAGCCGGAGAGAGTCAAGTTCTATGAGATCAACGGAGAGAGGATATTTGAAATCCCGACAGGATCGGAGCTAGTACAGACTATAGACATCAGCACTATATTTATTGACTGATCATATGAAGAAATACATCATCGCCCTCATACTTTGCATTGCAGCATTCCAGACCTCACACGCCCAAGATGAAGAGATTGTGAGTTTGAGTGATCAAGCATTTTTTAAAGAAGAAAAGAAAGTGCTCATCAATGACTATGACCTGATCGGTGCAAACTACGGAGTAACCTTTACAAATATGATGTTCAATCCGACAAAGTACAACAAGGAAACTCTGATGTATGCCAACTACGCATCAATCACCTACACCAAATATTGCAAGATGTTTGGCAGTATTCCACTATTCGGAGTAGTGCTTGGACTAGCTACAGGTGATGAAGGATTTTCATTTAAACC
>JAFNUQ010000094.1 GCA_017383945.1 Bacteroidales bacterium
ATGAGCTCAGTATTTCTGAAGACCTTTGGAGTCTGACCGAAATACTTCTCGATTGCTGCCTTATGCTTGAGAACCTGATGCTCAAATTCCTGCTTTGATGCAAGAGAAGCAAGAGAGTGGTTGTATGTCTCGCAGAGGAACTCAACGCTGCCAGTCTCAGCAAGAGCGCGGAAGCTGTCGATAACCTCAGGAGCATAGCGATCAAACTGCTCCAATGCAGAACCTGAGATAGAAAAAGCAACCTTTACCTTACCCTTAGTAGCCTTGATAGCCTCAAGGATGAGCTCATTCATAGGAAGATAACACTTCTGTGAGATGCGCTTAAGGATGGTTCTGTTGGTAAAATCATCATAATAATGTGAATCCTTACCAATATCAAAGAAACGATACTGACGGAGACGGGTTGGCTGGTGTACCTGGAAATACAGGCAAATTGACTTCTTCATATTTTTACTTGAGTGCTGATTCATAAACTTTCTTGAGCTTTGCTGTGGCATCATTCCACTTGAGCTCGTTAACTTCATCGTATCCCTGCTTCATAGCAAAGTTTGAGAGAGCAGGATAATGGAGGAGGGCATAAATCTGGTCTGCCATAGTATCTACATCCCAGAAATCTACCTTGAGGGCATACTTGAGTACCTCTGCAGCACCCGACTGGTGCGAAATAATTGATGGCACATTTGAACGCATAGCCTCGAGAGGCGAAATTCCAAATGGCTCAGATACAGAAGGCATGATGTATACATCTGAAAGGGCAAACATCTTCTGCACTTCCTGGCCTCTGAGGAAGCCTGTAAAGTGGAATCTGTCTGAGATGCCCAAACGTGCAACCTGACGGATCGAGCGGTTCATCATATCACCGCTACCTGCCATCACAAAGTGTACGTTCTTGGTTCTCTTGAGCACCTTTGCCGCAGCCTCAATAAAGTACTCCGGACCTTTCTGGAAGGTAATACGGCCAAGGAAGGTAACAACCTTATCCTGAATACCTCTATCCACCTCGATATTATCGCGGCCACTGAAGTCCACAGCATTGTGTACAGTAACTACCTTGCTTGGGTCGATACCATATTTATTGATTACGATATTACGAGTCAAGTTGCTGACAGTCACAACCTTATCAGCTGCCTCCATGCCTCGCTTCTCGATTGCAAACACTCTCGTATCCACCATATCATCTGTACCTCTATCAAATGAGGTAGCGTGTACGTGCACCACGAGAGGCGCGCCAGTGAGCTCTTTTGCTGCGATACCTGCAAGGTATGTGAGCCAGTCGTGAGCGTGAATAACATCAAACTCGCCGGCGTGCTGCATTGCGATAGTACCGCAAACCTGAGCATAACGCGAAACCTCCTCAAGAAGGTTTGCACCATATTTTCCAGAAAACTTAAACTTCTGACCGAAGCCGATAGAAGTTGTTGTCTTCTGCTCTTTCTTCATCTTTTCGATAGCCTCAAAGTACTCCTCAGGATCTACGTAAGGAACCACGTTTGAGTCTACGTTGATAAACTTGACCTTATTAAGGAACTCGTCTACTGTCTCGCTGACATTGGCTACAGCCACATCACTTGCGTTGATGATGGTTGCGCAGCTCTGGTCCTCATCACCTGAAGCAGATGGCATTACAAACAACACCTCAACTCCATTGTGAGCAAGACCTCTGACGATACCTTCACAAGCAGTACCAAGACCACCTGCAATATGAGGAGGGAACTCCCATCCAAACATCAATACTTTCATTACTTACCCTCCTTAAATTTATTCATTTGATACTCTATGGTCAAAAGGGCAGCAGTACTGAGTGCTGAAGAGATTGCTCCGTGTGGCTCGTGTGGAGGATCTCCGTCATAAAGCTCAGAGAATGCACCTACACCGTGCTTGCTAAGATCTTCATAGAAGCCCTCAACCAACCATTCTGCTCTTTTGAGGAATGATGGGCCCTTAACCTTGAGCGATGTTACGATAAACGGCTCGAGAAGGAATGGACGGGCACAACCCTGATGGTATGCAAGGTCTCTATCTGTCTGTGAGCCCTCATATACATCCTTATATTTACCATCTCTTGGAGAGAGGGTACGGATACCACGTGATGTAACCAACTCGTTCTCTACAACCTTCAAGATGCTTGGAACAAGAAGTTCATCTACTGGAGAATATTTGCAATAAACAGCACAAAGCTGATTTGGACGCACCTCTGTGTTCTGTCCGAAGTTATCTACATAGTCTGCAAGGCAACCACGAGACTCGTTCCAGAATGTCTTCTGGAAGTTTGCGAGCACGAGGTCTGCAATACCCTGCCACTTTGATACAAACTGGCTCTTCTTGGTACCATATTTTTTCTCCATCTCAAGTGCAAAGCAGATGGCGTTGTACCAAAGAGCATTGGTCTCAACCTGGAAACCGGCTCTTTCTGTCACTGGACGACCTGCAACGTAGGCATTCATCCAAGTAAGAGCAGTGCCTTCCTTCTGAGCCCAAAGGAGTCCGTTAGGCTGCATAGACACCTCTGCACGCTCACCTGGGAGATAACTCTCAAGGATACCGCGCACGATGATACCATACTTCTTCCAGACAGCCTTCTCATCTGCGCCATATTCGATATATGACTGGAGAGCGCTTGCAACCTGAAGAGGAGCCTCAACCTGAGTTGTTCTGCGGAACAATCTCTCCTGCTCGTCAGCTACGATATTGTCAAGAATCTCTTCAAAGAGCTTCTTGCTGCCAAGTCCGTGAAGTGCGAGGCCTGGAAGAGCAAAGAGTGTCTCTCTGAGAAGACCGGTATACATCCAAGAGAAACCAGCATTGATTTTCTTACGGTTGTTATGATCTGTAATCAAGCTATCAGCGCATTTGCGAAGCTGATCTGAATAGCTTGTAATCTCTCCGGCGGCCTTAACTGCAGCTGCAAAAGTCTTCTTGAATGCTGCAGGGTCCTCCTGAAGCACTGAAGCAGAGAAAATGACTGATGTACCCTTCTTGAGAGAAACCTCAAAGAAACCTGGCACAAAGAGATCCTCTGTACAGTCAAAACCTCTACGGTATTCGTCTGAATAGGTAATATTATTATTCCAAGCTGGGGCTGTTACAAACTCTGCTTTTGCATCACTCATCTGCATATTGAGATCAGGGAAGTTGGCATAGAGTCTATAAGCGACACCATTCTGTATCTCGGAGCCATAGGTATTGGCATCGTTGTTCTGTCTAGTCAGGTTGTGAACATTACGGAATGCCAGATATGGCTTAACTTGAAGTTTTACACTAGCCGGTGCTTCAAGAAGCTCATACTTGATGAGTACCTGATCTGAATCTTTTACAAGAACAAGACTCTTTCTGAAAAGCATCTCACCCACCTTGTAGGTAATTTGAGGCACAGGGTCAGCACTGAAATCCACGATGTATTTATGTCCTCTTGGCTCATAAATATCACCATAGCAGTGGATACCCAAGTTGAATTGCTTATTGTCCACGATGAGTGTCTCATCAGTATCTGACAATAACAAGAACTTATCCCCGCCGAAGCGATCAAGAGTCACAGCCAGAAGGCCATGGTAGCGTCTGGTATTGCAAGACAAAATAGAAGTATTGCAATAAGCTCCGGTCTTGTTTGCACAGAGAATTTCTCTCTTGAGCGAGTAGGACAAGTTGACAAGTTCGGATTTGTTAAATTTTAAAAATGCCATATATAATAATTACAATTTCCTCAGTACTACAGCAACACGCGCCGGAAGATAGAGCGACAATTTACCCTCTTGAGTAAAATGGCACTCATTCTTCTTCAACCGTGAGAATCCGCCAAACCTATCTTCGTCGGAATTAAACTCCATTTGGTACTTTCCTTCAGGAGCATAGAAAGAAAAACCTTCGTAAGATTGCGTCGGATTGAAATTCAGCGCAAAGATACTATTTCCTCGGCTGAATATCAAAACTTTTGCACCTTCATCAACATATAATTGCTTCGGAACTCCATTTAAAACGTGTTCTTTTTTAACATATTGCACCATCTGCTCGTCAAAAAGACGAAGTCCTTTGTACCTCAGGTTGTCATCTTCGCTCAAAGACCACTGGCGACGTGCATGCTTGTGCGACCACTCATTTCCCTCGCGAGGAAAATCTATCCACTCCGGATGACCAAACTCGTTGCCCATAAAGTTGAGATAACCTCCACCACAAGTAGCAATCGTCACAAGCCTGATCATCTTATGAAGGGCTATACCGCGATCTACGATCATATTCTGAGAGCCCTTGTGCATACTGAAGTACATCTCCTTGTCCAGAAGTCGGAAAAGGATAGTTTTATCGCCCACAAGAGCCTGGTCGTGGCATTCCGCATAGGATATAGTCCTCTCCTCGACACGCTTATTGGTGAGTTCCCACCAGATATGTCCCATACCCCACTGCTCATCAGAGAGCTCCTTTATCCATTTGATCCAATTATCTGCAATACCCATCGACATACGGAAGTCAAATCCCACGCCTCCACACGACACAGGAGCTGCCAGACCAGCCATTGCGCTCACATCCTCGGCAATCGTCAAGGCATTTGGATTGATTTCATGAATCAGGATATTTGCAAGTGCAAGGTAACTGATGGCATTTTCATCCACACCATTGTCAAAGTAGTAAGAATAATCGCCGAAGTCCTTTTCCAGACCGTGATCCCAATAAATCATACTGGTCACACCATCAAAACGGAAGCCGTCGATATGGTATTCTTCCATCCAGTATTTGCAGTTTGAGAGGAGGAAGTACTTGACCTCATCCTTGCCATAATCAAAACAGCGTGAGCCCCAAGCCGGATGATGTCCCTGCGGACCCTGGTAGAAATAGAGATCATCCCTGCCGTCCAGACAACCGAGTCCCTCAAGCTCGTTGGACACTGCGTGCGAATGCACGATATCCATGACCACAGCTATGCCGCACTTATGTGCCTCATCAACCAAAGCCTTGAACTCCTCAGGAGTACCAAATCTAGAAGACAATGCAAAGAAGTTGGAAACCTGATATCCAAATGAACCATAGTATGGATGTTCCTGCAGCGCCATAATCTGCAAGACATTGTAACCCAGAGTCTTAACGCGAGGAAGCACATTTCTTCTGAATTCTTCAAAAGTAGAAACCTTCTCTTCCTCGCCACTCATACCGATATGACATTCATATATGAGAGGGTTATTTCTTTTTCCCGGCTTGCGATGCTTCCATTGATACTGTGGAGCATCCCAGACCTGTGCGCAGAAAAGCTTCGTTTCAGGATCCTGAACCGTGCGGGTAACATAGGCAGGAAGTCTCTCGCCTCCTCCGCCCGGCCATTCTATCCATAATTTATACAAGTCGCCATGATGTAGGAACATCTCCGGGATCCTGAGCTCCCAGTTTCCTTGTCCTACCGGAGTAAAGGCATAACCCTCTGTGCGTTTCCAGTTATTACATTCTCCGATGAGATATATGCGGGTCGCACTTGGGGCCCACTCACGGATCACCCAGAAGCCATCCTCTTTGTGAAGCGGATAATAAATATGATTATTGACAGCTGAGCTCAGAGTCCCATCTCCTGCCAGTTTCTTCTTTTCAGCCATAATGCGGGCAGTGCGCGCATCAATAGCTTCTTTGTATGGTTCAAGCCACGGATCAATTTTATAAATCTTCTTTCTCATAGCTCACTTGTTTTATTTCTTATGGTTCGTAAATAGTTTCTACACAGAGAGATGAGCTCATCAGAACGCTTGATGAGGGCATCAATATCTTCAAGAGCAGTGTCAGGATTTTCTACTTTTACAGCAATCTGATCCAGCTCTTCCAACGCTTTTGTATAATCAAAATCCACTTGCATATCACTTAGTCGTTGCTTCAATCTGACCATCCTCAAAGAGGATCTTTATATTTTCTCCTCTACCCAGGCGGCTTGCACTCTTAACGATCCTGCCATCTTCGCCCACCACCAACGCATAGCCTCTCGAGAGCACGTTTCTCGGGTCTGACGAATGAATGCGCGAGGCAATCACATCCAGCTTTGCCTCCATTGCCGCGATGCGGGCAGAAAAAGCCATACGCAGACGCACTCCTCGCGTGCTGACAGCTTCATCTTCGCTTGCGACTGCATCTACAAACGCGGCAGCCAGTGCAGTCGGGGTTTTAACGAATTCGTGGGCAACCATATCTGCGACGTGATAGTCCTTGTCATGCCCTATGGCAGTATAGACAGGCACAGGGCACTGCGCTATGCTGACACACAGTCCGTAATCATCAAAGCACGCAAGATCCAGAGCAGAACCGCCTCCGCGAATAATCAATGCCGCATCATACTTATCCTCAGCACACTCCACGCGGGCGATAGCATCGCAAATCGAGTCCGGAGCTGTCGGTCCCTGCATCGTCGCTTCAAACAAATCCACCTCGAAGGCAAAGCCATATTCGTTTTCCAGCAGCTGGCGCTTGAAATCTCCAAATCCGGCGGCATCTTTAGCCGAGATCACGGCAAGCTTATATGGCAGCTGCGGAGAAGGAAGCTCCTTCTGAACATCCAGAAGGCCATCGGCTTCCAGGCGCTCAATAGTGCGCCTGCGCTCGATTTCAGCCTGTCCCATAGTAAAGCAAGGCTCGACTTCCTCAATAGTGAGAGTCAAGCCATAAAGCTCGCTATAGCTCACCCACACACGGGCAAGGATTTCCATTCCTGCCTGAAGAGTGTCCCCTAAAGTTTCCTGAAGATAATGACGGATCGGAAGATAGCGGTTTTTCCAGATTACCGCCTTTGCCTTGGCTAGCAGTCTGCCCTTTTCACTCTGACAGAGATCAAGATAACAGTGACCGTTGGTCTTGACTTGAACAGATGCAATTTCTGCCCGCACCCACAAATTATGAGGAAATAGCTGCTCTATTCCTCCTCGTAGGTACTCTTGTAGATCAAGAAGTGAAATATGGTCGTTTTCCATCTCTGCAAATTTAATAAAAATGGCAAAGATTTGCTATATTTGCACACGTTATTTAGAAACTGTTTTCACAATGAAGATTTCCGAGGCCAAATTTATCGCCAGCAGCACTCAGGTTTCACAGAAGCCGCAGAGAAAGCTGCCGGAGTTTGCGTTCATCGGACGAAGCAATGTCGGAAAGTCGAGTCTGATTAACTCGCTGTGCGGCAACAAGAAACTTGCACAGACATCTTCTACCCCAGGCAAGACAAAACTCGTCAACCACTACCTCATCAACGACAGCTGGTATCTTGTGGACCTCCCGGGTTATGGATTTGCCAGGGTAAACCAGAAAGGCAAGGACAAGATCGCTTCTGTCATCAAGGATTATATCTTGAATTCAGAAGAATTAGTCCAGCTTTTTGTATTGATTGATTCCAGACACGACATCACCCGCATTGATCTGGACTTCATCACAGAGCTTGGCGAGCACCAGATTCCGTTTGCCATCATTCTCACAAAATGTGACAAGCAGGGGCCCAACGTCCTTGCCAGACAGATAGAAAAGGATCAGGCTATTTTGCTTGAAAGCTGGGAATCACTTCCGCCTATCTTCAGTAGCTCTTCTCTCAACCACAGCGGCGGAGATGAGATACTTGGATATATTGACAGCATACTAAAATCACTCAAATAGATTATGATACACTCTCACAGATTGGAACTTTTTGCTTGTAGAGCATCAGTTGACTTTGGTCGCAAAGTCGTAGATCATCTTAACGCACTCAGAAATGAGGATGAGCCTGAGCTTCATCTTGGTTTGTTGGACATCACTCCATTTAGCGACGGAGAATTCCAGCCTAAATTTTCAGAGAGCGTCAGAGGTGCAACCGTTTACCTCCTTCAAAGCACAGTTCCACCTGCAGATAACCTCATGGAACTCCTCCTCTGCATTGATGCAGCAAAGAGAGCTTCAGCAGACAAGGTTATTGCTGTGATTCCATATTTCGGATGGGCTCGTCAGGACCGTAAGGACAGACCAAGAGTTGCAATCGGAGCAAAGCTCGTAGCCAATCTTCTTAGAGCAGCAGGTGCTGACCGCGTGATGGCTTGTGACCTTCACGCCGATCAGATTCAGGGCTTCTTTGATATCCCTGTAGACCACATGTATGCCAGCAGAGTCTTCATCCCTTACATCAAGAGCCGCAACATTGAAGATCTGGCAATCGCTGCTCCGGATATGGGTGGTGCCAAGAGAGCAAACGCCTATGCCAAGGCCCTCGATGCATCAGTTATCATCTGTCACAAGACAAGAGAAAGAGCCAATGTTGTGGGATCAATCACTGCAATCGGTGATGTTGTGGGCAAGAACATCATCATC
>JAFNUQ010000095.1 GCA_017383945.1 Bacteroidales bacterium
ATACTTGTTGCGATCCTACACCAATTGATTTTGTAATACCAGCCAATGATGACGGTACTGATTCAGTTGAGTGCGTTGTAAATATCCTTTGTGCAGCTATCCAGGAAGGTCTTGACGAGCGCAAGCTTGAGAAGGATAAGGAAGCAGTAGCTGAGGAGTCAGAAGAAGCTAAGCCAGCAGCTCGTAAGCTCCGCTCACGCAAGGGTGGCAAGCCAGCTGAGCAGAAGGCTGAATAAGTTCCATTACTTTAAACAAATACACAATTATGGCAATTACAGCAGCAGACGTAATGAAGTTACGTAAGATGACTTCTGCGGGTATGATGGACTGCAAGAAGGCTCTCGAAGAAGCTGAAGGCGATTTCGATAAGGCCGTAGGTATCATCCGCGAGAAGGGTAAGATGGTTGCAGCTAAGCGTGCTGACAGAGAGACTTCTGAGGGCGCAGTTAAGGCTCGTATCAATGGCAATAAGGTTATCCTCGTTTGCCTTGGTTGTGAGACTGACTTCGTATCTCGTAACTCTGACTTCCAGGACCTTGCTAACGCTATCGCTGATGTAGCTATCGCCAACTGCCCAGCTGATCTTGAGGGTCTTATGGCTTGCAAGATGGCTGACGGTTACACCGTTCAGGAGGCAGTTGAGGCACAGACTGGTAAGACTGGTGAGAAGCACGTTCTCGCTTCATATACTCTTATCGAGGCTCCATTTGTGGCTGAGTATGTTCACGTTCTCAATGGTAAGCTTGGTGCAATCGTTGGTTTCAACAAGGAGGTTCCTGCTGAACTCGCAAAGGGTATCGTAATGCAGGTTGCTTCTATGAACCCTGTAGCTATCTCTCCAGCAGAGTGCTCACAGGCTGTTATCGACGAGGAGCTCAAGGTCGCTACTGAGAAGACTAAGGAGGAGCTTGTACAGAAGGCAGTTAACGCTGCTCTCGATAAGGCAGGTATCAACCCAGCTCACGTAGATAGCGAGGATCACATCGAGTCTAACACAGCTAAGGGCTGGCTCACTCCAGAGCAGGCTGAGCAGGCTCGCGAGATCATCAAGACTGTCTCAGCTGAGAAGGCAGCTAGCCTCCCTGAGCAGATGATCAAGAACATCGCTAACGGTCGTCTCCAGAAGTTCTTCAAGGAGCAGACTCTCATGGAGCAGGAGTACCAGATGGGTGATGGCAAGCAGTCAGTTAAGGACGCTATCGCAGCAGTTGATAAGGAAGCTAAGGTTGTTGCTTTCAAGAGATTCTCTCTCAACGACTAATTCCTTGTTCACAATATAGTTAGGGCGACCCCTCGGGGCCGCCCTAATTGTTTTTATCTTCTCAAGAGGGTATTACTCAGCAAAAAGACTGATGATATTAAGAATCACAGCGCTTGCCTTCTGCATGCTCTCTACAGGGATCCACTCATACTTGCCGTGGAAGTTCTGACCACCGGCAAAGATATTAGGGCAAGGAAGACCCTTAAATGAGAGGTTGGCTCCATCGGTGCCGCCACGGATAGGCTTGATGTTGGCCTTGATGCCTGCCATCTCCATAGCCTTGACTGCCTTTTCTACGATATGATAATGTGGCTCTACCTGCTCTCTCATATTGTAATACTGATCCTTGATAGTTGGCTTGGCTGTGCCTTCGCCGTAGCGTTGATTGATAAAATCGACGCACTCCATCATCTGAGCCTTCTTCTTCTCAAACTTAGCTCTGTCGTGGTCGCGGATAATATAAACGATATCGCACTCCTCGACAGCTCCCTTAAATGAAATCAGGTGGAAGAATCCCTCATATCCGTCTGTATATTCAGGTCTTTGATCAACAGGGAGGAGGCTGTTTAGCTCCTGAGCAATATGGATTGCGTTGAGCATCTTGCCCTTGGCATAGCCAGGATGCACATTGCGTCCCTGGATGTGGATGCTTGCGCTAGCGGCATTGAAGTTCTCAAACTCAAGCTCACCGACCTCGCCACCGTCCATTGTATAGGCATAGGTAGCACCAAATTTCTGCACGTCAAATTTTACAACGCCGCGTCCGATCTCCTCGTCAGGAGTGAAGCCGATCTTGATCTCTCCGTGCTTGAATTCCGGATGGTTGACGATATACTGCACTGCGTCCATAATCTCTGCCACTCCGGCCTTGTCGTCTGCGCCAAGCAAAGTCGTACCGTCGGTTGTGATGATGGTCTCACCCTTGTGCTCAAGCAGCTCAGGAAAATCTGCAGGTTTGAGACGCATGCCCTCTACTCCTCGCAGAGGAATATCGCTTCCGTCATAATTCTCAATAATTTGTGGCTTGATGCCGGCACCTGGAGCGTCCGGAGCGGTGTCCACGTGGGCAATAAAGCCAACTGCTGGCACTGGTGCGTCTGTATTTGCAGGAATGCTACCCATCACATAGCCCCACTCGTCGAGTGTAGCTGTTACGCCCATAGCGTTGAGCTCATCGCAAAGCATCTTCAGCAAGTTCAGCTGCTTGCTGCTGGATGGCTGGCTCTCGCTCTCTTCATTGGATTGAGTGTCCACTGCGACATAACGCAGGAATCTGTCTTTAATGTTTTCCATATTGATAATACTTTAAATATTCGTTTCACCCCAGCGCTCTGCAACATAGTCAAGAGTCTGGTTTATCTCTGCCGGGTCGGTGAGGGTTACAAGCTTTAGGCGTGTCTCCTTAAAATCAGGCAGGCCTTTGAAATAGCAGGACAGGTGTCTGCGCATCTCCAGCATGCCCACTCTATCGCCCTTGACCTCGATCGATTTTGCGAGGTGTCTCTTGGCGAGGGCCACTTTTTCTATCACGCTCATCTCCGGAAGGAGCTCTCCGGTCTGGAGGTAATGCTTGATCTCCTTGAATATCCAAGGGTGTCCGTAGGTCGCACGGCCTATCATAATGCCGTCCACGCCATATCTGTCAAAGTACTCCTTTGCTTTCTGCGGAGAGGTGATGTCTCCATTACCTATAATAGGTATGTGCATTCGCGGGTTCTCCTTGACTTTGCCGATGAGTGTCCAGTCGGCTTCGCCCGAATACATCTGGCAGCGGGTGCGCCCGTGGATAGTCAGCGCCTGGATACCCACATCCTGAAGTCTCTCGGCGAGCTCTACTATTATCTTTGAATCCTCGTCCCAGCCCAGGCGTGTTTTTACCGTTACCGGTTTTTTTACTGCTTCTACCACGCGGCGGGTGATTTCGATCATCTTGTCAGGCTCGCGCATCATTCCGGAACCGGCTCCTCTGCGAGCGATCTTATTCACCGGACAGCCGAAGTTGATATCAACTACATCTGCACCGTGACCGCCGGCAATCTCGGCTGCACGCTCCGCCATCTGCGCAGCATCCACCATAGCCTCCGGGATGTGTCCGTATATCTGAATTCCGATAGGAGCCTCATAGTCGTGGGTCAGAAGTTTTGCCACCGACTTGGCCGCATCGCGGATCAGTCCGTCGGAAGACACAAATTCCGTATACATCATATCAGCCCCGTACTCCTTGCACACATAACGGAAGGATGCGTCTGTCACATCCTCCATCGGCGCAAGCAGCAGCGGCCTCTCTCCTAAATCTATATTTCCAATCTTCATAGATTTACAAAAATACTAAAAACTATTGAAATAAACTCTCCACGTCGGCACCTCTCACAGTCTCCCGTGTGCGCCAGGAGCCGTTTCCGCACACAACAGCCACCTGAAGCCACCTCCTGTGTGCAAAACGGCATCTCTACGCACACGACAGTAGGCAGCGAGCCTGCTTATGCGAGCTGCCAGTGCGCCCATGCAACCACTTAACGTTTTTTAGATGTCGCGGAAGGCAACTGACTCCGACCGGGTACGGCCTTCGGCCTATCCTTCCCAGCCTGACGGCCGGGCCCCTTCCGCTCACGAGTCGCGGACGACTACGCCCGCCTGGAGTCAGTTGCCATTCCGCTCTTCATTTTATCACTCGCCACCTTCTCGTGTGCACCTGCACCCTCCTTCGCACCCCTCTCTCTCCTCTTGATGCCTCCCGTGTGCACTGGAGGCCGTTTCCGTTCACAACAGCCACCTGAAGTTACCACCTGTATGCAAAACCGACCATTGGTGCCCACAACTGCAACCGTGAACCATCTCTTGTGTGCGTGGAGTGGCCCTTGTGCACACGAGCAGCGGGACAGGCGGCTGATGTGCGCGGAAAGATGCTGGTAGGAGTGATCTTTTCAACACAACGAAACGACGAAAACAAAAAAAATTAAACTTTTTTGAAAATAAATTTGCGGATTAAAAAAAAGTGCGTATCTTTGCATCCCCTTTCAACGGGGAAACAATTAAAGTTCATTGACAATACTGAGAGAGATAACGAGGTAAAGAAGTTAAAAAGAGATTATAGTCTGTAATTTAATTGAGAGTTTTTTCGAAGTTGAATATAGGGATTACAATTTCAGGCAACGAGTAAAACATATGAGACGTTAAGAATTTAAGTCGCATATGATTCACTGAATATTACGAGAAAGAGAATAAGAGCGAACGGGGGATGCCTTGGCTTCCGGCAGTGATGAAGGACGTGGTAAGCTGCGATAAGCTCCGGGGATTTGCAAACAGGAATTGATCCGGAGATTTCCGAATGGGGGAACCCGTATGGTTGAAGACCATACACCAACATAGTTGGGGCGTACGTAGGGAACTGAAACATCTTAGTACCTACAGGAA
>JAFNUQ010000096.1 GCA_017383945.1 Bacteroidales bacterium
AGACCACAAATATAACAAAAATAATTATCTTCGCCATATGAACTCAAATAGAAAATGGGATTTGGTCATCTTTGACCTTGACGGAACAATCGTCGATACAATATATGATCTTGCTGTCGCAGTAAACTTTGCTTTGTCAAGCAAGAACCTTCCTGGTAGAAGTCTTGAGGAGTGTCGTGCAAGGGTAGGGCACGGAGTCAGAAACCTTGTCTGGCAGGCTATGCCGGAGGAGTGCCAGGACGATGAGGCTTTGCTTGATGACTTGCTGCAGGTCTTTATGAGCTATTATACAGCCAATATTGCTGTAAAGTCGCAGCCATATCCTGGCGTTGTCAATCTGCTGAAATCCTTAAATGCCGCTGCTGTCAAAATCGCAGTCGCTTCCAATAAATTTCAGGAAGGCACTCAGGCTATCGTGAACACTTTCTTCCCTGATGTGGAGTTTTGCGCTGTTCTTGGCGGCACTAAAGAACTTCCGCTCAAGCCTGATCCTGCGATTGTCCACAAGATATTTGACATGAGCGGAGTTGATGCTTCTAGAGCTGTTATGGTTGGCGATTCTTCTACTGATATGAAGACTGCATCGGCTGCTGGAATTCCTTCAATTGCAGTAACTTGGGGATTCAAGCCTGATGGCGCTGTTCCGCTTGCCGATGCTGTTGCTCACACTGCGGAGGAGCTGTGCGCGTTACTTCTTGATAAATAGCAATATCATCAGAGGCAGGGCGATGATCGACATTGTTGCGCTGATCGGGAGGTATACGCCAAGGTTTGAATATTCTGCAAGCAGATAGGTGACAAGCAGCAGACCGATGGCTATAGAGCTGCTGATTATGTAGTGTCTGCGTATGTCCGTGCTCTTGCAGATGATGCGGCTGATATTTGGCACTCCAAGCGAAATAAATCCTATCGGGCCGCAGATGCTCACTGCGGAGGTTACAAGAAACATAATCATCAGCAGACTGATGGCTTTCTGCAGATTGCTAAGCTCGATCTCGCCGCAGAAATGTCTCGTCAGCTTCTTGTGAGAGGAGATTGCATAGGCGATGCCGATGGCAAAGAGCACAAGTGCAAATGCAATATCGCTGCCTGTTACGCCCTCCAGCTTGAAGTTGGCGGCACCCCAGAGGTAATATTGCTTGAGCAGATCTCCTGTCGGAGCATTGGTCACAACTATAGTGCAGAGCGAGCCGATGAATGTGCCGAATATGATGCCAAAGGTAATCAGATTCTGGGTCGAGACTTTCAATGTCACGATAAAGCTCACCAGCGTGCAGAGGAGCGTGCAGATAAATGCGCCCACAGTCAGCGAGCAGAGCCCTGACATAGTCGCAATGGCTGCTCCCAGACAGGCTGCTGAACCCAAGCCAAGCGAATACACATCGCCGAGCTGGTTGCGCCAGAGATATTGCATCTGTATTCCTCCTATCGGAAGTGCGATCCCCGAAAGTATTACAAATAAGATACTTAGCATATTATTAGAACTTTATATTTATTCCACCAATGATGTTCCGTCCAGGCATCGGATAGTCCCTTACTATCTCGTAGCGGCAGTCAAGCAGATTCTTGCCGCTGATATGAGCTTGGATCTCGGTGTCTTTGCCTAGAATGAAGCTTCTGCTTAGAGTGATGTTTAAAGTATTCCAAGCTGGTAGCGCTCCTACTGAGTCGCGCCTTCCTTCTCTATAATTCCAGACTATCTGTGCAGTCCACTTTTTATATGAGGCATCGGCACTTAAAGAGATATTGTGTCTGCAGACATAACTGATCTGCTGATTGTAACTATCACTGCCTTTTGTCTTGTCAAGAGCATTCTGACCGGTATATTTGAGGCTGAGTCTAGAGCTCCATTCTCTTTGATGGTAGGCGATTTCACCGAGAAGATCGGCTCCTGTAGCTTCTACTCTGCTGATATTGTATGGAAGCCATATATTAGGGTTTTCCTTAGTCGGAGCACTGGTGATTTTATCTGTGAGAAGGTTATAGAATAGATTAAACTTGGTTTTATATCTGAAGCACCCGCTCTTGTGGTTCCACTCTACACCCAGGTCGGAGAGGATCGCATCTTCAGCTTTGAGCTCCGGGTTGCCGTAGCCGACATAATAGAGTTCATTGAAGGTCGGAACCCTGCTGGCTCTGCGCACAAATCCCATTGCGCTTAGTTGTTCCGATATCACATATCTAAGGTTGATTGCAGGGGAGAGGGTGTTTCTTGAGAGCGCGTCTTTATCAAATGTGCCGTTGTATTCCAGACTTATATCTGCATACAGATGCTCAAATCTGAACGCAGATGCCAGTGCCACCAGCACGGACGTCCTTTGCGCGTCGTAGCCGCTCGAATTGAGCTTGTCGCTGCTTAGGTCAGTAGCAACGGACGCATTCCACCAGTCGTTGATGTAAAACTGATGTGAGCTATTTAGCTGCAGATTGTTGTGCTTATAGTCACTGTCTCCCCATTCGCTTAGATAAAGCATCTTGTCTTGAGACGCTTTTGCGCTGACAGTCAGATTGTAATGCTCTGAAATCCTTTTGTTGAGGTAGCCTTGCATGAAAGAGTAGATGTCGCTCTGTCTGTCTTGCGAAGGCCAGCTGATGGCACCTGGAGTGCCGCGGTCGTTGTTGCCGTAATGTGCTTTGATCTGCCATCTGCCTTGGTAAAGGCTGCCATACAGATCCGCCTGTGCGCTAATCTGCTGGTGGTCTGCATTGGTGCGTGTGAGACCAGCTCCGTACTCGTAGTTTCCTGCACTTTTAGTTCCGCGAGCCGAAATCCTGGCGGTGATTCCTGGACTTAGTCGCATTGAGAATTGTGCCGCTCCGGTATAGGTTTCCCAAGAGCCTAACTCTGTGCTGATCTGTGTTTGAAACTTCTTGTTTCCGAGTTCAGGGACAGAAGAAACAAAATTGACGCTGTTTTGAGCATAATCAATGACTATCCTGCTGTAAAGCTGTGCGTCCATCAGGCCTAGATCTGACTGACCGTTCTGCACGTTGTTTACTCTGATACCATCTATATATATGCTGGTGTGAGCAATTCCTAATCCTCTGAGACTGATGTTTTTTGTGCCGGATGGACCGCCGTAATCGCTGAGAATGAGCGCACTAGAGCCAAGAAGTATGTCACTTGTTTTCTGGCTTGATCTGATTTTAATGGTGTCTGCACGAGAGACGATGATGCCTTTGTCGGCTGTGACTGTGACAGATTGAAGTGTGTCTGTCGGACCTGTAATGCCGGCGCTTAGCCCCAGCATCAGGATAAGGGATAATAAATGCATATTTCTATCTACTACAGACTTGGCCCCGAGCCTGGTGGATTAATAATTCATTATGGCAGGTCTTCTGACTCATCCCTGTAGTAGCGCCTTCTCATCACTAGGACAATGGCAATTGCTACTCATTGACAGGATCTACAGCTGCGGGCACAGTTCCGGACTTGGACCGGATTCCCTTTTCAAAGACTTGAGGTCTTCACCACAACGCTTAACGGATGCAAATTTAACAAAAAAGATCCACCTGAGATTTCAGATGGATCTTTTTATTGTATGTATTCCAGATTAGATGAGCTCTGGAAGGAATGTACTGAAGATAAGTACTGCAAGACCTGCGATGAGAACAACGATGTTCTTCTTTGATACGCCCTTCCACTCCTTGAGGATAATACCCCAAACGTTTGAGAAGATCACGTTCAGAGACATAAGGATACACCAGCTGAAAGTGATGAGAACTGGAGAAGAAGTGAGGAATCCCTTACCAAGGCTGAGTCCGAAGAACTGGCTGTACCAGAGGAGACCAGCGAGGCAGCAGAAGATGATGTTGTTTCCCCAAAGTGAACACTCTTTGTAGTCGCCAAAAGTCTTGTTCTTAGAGTTCTGGTAGAGACAGTAAACGGCATTTGTTACAAAACCACCTACTGTTACAAGGAATGTTGCAGGGAGAGTCTTGAAGATGTCAGCAGTTCCTGGGAGAGTAAGACCCTCACCGAAGCTGAGACCGATGTTGAAGCAAGCACTCATCACACCGCAGATGATAGCGATGACGATACCCTTACCGAAGTTGAAATCCTTAACGGCTTTCTTTCTCTCTTCTTCAGGGAGAGCAGCTGCCTTCATGCCACCGGCGATACCGATGATAGCGATACCGATGATGGTTACGATAACACCTACCCAGATAGCTGTTGTGAGAGTGTCGCCCTTACCTGTGAGGACAGGTCCGAGGATAGCACCAAGACCTGAGCAGAGGCCGAGACCGATGCTCTGACCAAGAGCTACACCAAGGTAACGCATACCAAGACCAAATGTGAGACCGCCCACACCCCAAAGCATACCGAAGAGGATTGTCATCCAAGTAGCCTTAGGATCAGCACCCATCAAAGTGAAGAGCTCACCCACAGTGTGTCCTTCAGGAACAGAAAGAAGCAATCCCAGGAATGGGAAAACGAGCCAAGCGAATACGCCCTGGATGAGCCAATAGCTCTCCCAGCTCCACTTCTTGATCTTATTGATTGGAACATAGCTGCTGGACTGGCAGAACGAGCCAACAGCTATGATCAAAAGTCCGAGTAGAATTGATGAACCCATCTAGATTATCTCTTAGAAGTTACGTCCTTCTCGTACTGCTTGATAACGTCGATGATCTCGTTACCTACAGGTACGTTGTTTCTAACACAGAACTC
>JAFNUQ010000097.1 GCA_017383945.1 Bacteroidales bacterium
ACTCCGTTCTATCTTCTGGTTCAATCCGTTCTTCTGGATGGCAGAGAAGGACTTGGAGGAAGTGCAGGAGTGGGAAGCTGACAAGGATGTGCTGGATGAAGGCTGGAACCTGAAAACATACAGAACAACCATATTCAAACAACTCTTTGGTTATAATCCGGATATATCCTGTGGGTTGAATCATTCATTGACAAAACAAAGATTTATTATGATGACTCAATCTCATCGTGGCAAAGGGGCCTGGATCAGGCTGGCTGCCACACTCCCCGTAATTGCAGCAACTTTCTTTGCCTTCGGCTGCGGAACAAAGCAGGCAGAGATGACTGAAGTTTCAACGAACTTGACTGATGGCACGGAAGCGACATATATTGACATATGCCCTCCATGCGACGCTACTGTCAGCAATTCATTCACTGCCGGCAGAGCGGGACGATCTCACACTGGAATTGATTATGTCCTTAACGAAGGCGACCCGGTTTATGCAGCCGCTGATGGCAAGATTTCTAGCATTACACGAGACAACAGCAATGGTCTTATGGTAATATTGAAACATGCCGATGGCTATGAAACAAGGTATGCACATCTGTCTAAGGTCAACATATGTACCGAGCTCAGCATAGAAAGTTCTGATACGAAAGTCAACAGGACATTCCAGATCATCACAGATGCAGATCACTCAGATCAAACCATTACAGGAAAAGTAAAAAAAGGACAACTGATAGGATACGCCGGTTCGACAGGACGCGCTACAGGTTCGCATCTGCATTTTGAGGTTCGTCAAAATGACAAATCTATCGATCCGGCTCCCCTCTTCACATCTGACAAGCTAATCAAAGCCCCGCTGCAGATTTATGTCATTAAAGATGGCGAGAACAGCGCTATAATCTGTAATGGAAAGCGTATAGAGGTCTGTGAGATAGGTCAGATTGTGGCCGAGTACTTCGCTGGAGAGGAAATGTACAATGCTAAAGTTTCGATCTCTGCAGATGAGGGTGTTTCTATGGGCATCATAACTGACATCAAGGAGCAACTGCGAAATGCTCGTGCATTGAAGGTCAGTTATGAGACTGATGACAGTGCGATTGAAAAGCATATGCCACCAGCTCCGCAGAGCGAGGGGTATTTAGCCTTGGAAGATGCCCTCAAAGTCGTAGATCGCAGAAATATCATTGTTATGAGAGTAAACCATAATGGGGAGATGTTTCTTGGAAGCACTTACGTGAAAGGTAGTCTGTACAATGATGAGCTGTATGGAAAAGAACTTGCCATGTTAAAAGAGCTAATCTCAAATCCAGAGGGCAAAGAAGATCGACCAGACTCGGAAATGAGGGACATTCAGATGCCTGATGGGTCGACAAGGCAGTTTAAGGTGAGTAATGCGGTGGTAACATTCCAGAACGACAGAGGAACGTCGTTTGATGATTACACCAAGGCAATGAAACTTATCTTAACAGCATACAAGGAACTCCGTGAAGAGCTCTCGTTAGAAGTATTTGGAAAACCTCTCGCTAATCTCTCCGCCGCAGAAATACAGGTAATCTATAGTGCTATTCCGATGGTTGTATCTGAAATAGAACATAAAGATATCAGACGCTAACCTATTAAATAGTGAAACATAAATATCCCAGTCAGAAGGCAAAAGTATCTGGCTGGGATTTAAAGTGGTCGAATTTGACCACTATAGAAAAGAAAAAGCCCCGCGCCTAAAGAATGAAAAAAATAAATAAATTTACCTACATAAGCGAAGCCTTGGTACTTGGGAAACCCGATATAATCCAGATGCTAAAGGTGTCGAATTCGGCACCTTTTGTACCTCTCCTGTACCCAATAAAAATAAAAGAGCTCTAACTCTTTGATTTATAATCAGTTAAGAATTAAAGCTCTTTTTGTGCGGGCGAAGGGACTCGAACCCATACGCTTTCGGCACTAGATCCTAAGTCTAGCTTGTCTACCAATTTCAACACGCCCGCGGATTAGGATTGCAAATATAGTCATTTTTAGTAAAAGAGAAAGTTTTTAATGGAAAGATTTTGTATATTTGCAGTCTGGAACTGAGATATGGTGTAATGGTAGCACTACAGATTTTGGTTCTGTCTGTCTAGGTTCGAATCCTGGTATCTCAACCATTGGTGCTGATTATCAGTACTTTAAAAGAAAGTGGGACTGAAATGTCATTTATCCTGACAATTTTCAGTCCCTTTTTTTGTTTTCAAAAATCATTGTCGCTCTGGATGGCTCTTCTCGCCGACTGTTGCTCTGCCCGTTACGTCTGGTCGGATGCTTCCGTGGACGGAAACGGGCTCTAGTGCATACGAGTAGTAGTTTCTGAGGTGAGATGGGGGCAAAGCGGCTAGGTGCCGCACACAGGAGGAAGTTGGTGAAGTGCGTCGTGTGCGTAGATGTGCTGTTTTGCACACGAGAGGCGTCACCAAGAGGCTGATGGGGTGCAGAGGAGGCCCTGCTACAAAAAAAGTAGCCCGCGAGGAGCTACCTTTTTCCTTTGAAATAATTTGTCATCAGCGTTGAGCACTTGTCGCCAAGGACTCCAGATGAAGTTTCTGTCTTTGGGTGCAGTAGGGAAGGACTATAAAGACTAAATCCTCGTTTGGGGTCAGAAGCTCCCCACACTAGGCGTCCCAACTGGGCCCATGCAAGAGCTGCTGCGCACATAGGGCAGGGCTCTACGGTGACATACAAAGTGCAGTCTTTTAGGTATTTACCTCCTAGAGATTCTGTTGCTGCAGTCAGTGCGATCATTTCTGCATGTGCGCTTGGGTCTGTCAGTCTCTCGGTCATATTGTGTCCCTTTGAGATAACACGGCCCTTACACACCACCACAGCCCCTATGGGGACTTCGTCTTCGCTCAAGGCAAGCTCGGCTTCCCTGAGTGCCTCACGCATATATTTCTCGTCGAGGTCCATTACTTGATCATCTCAAGTACATCGTTCCAAACTTCTTCCTTGCCCACCTCGTTGAGGATCTCGTGGCGCATTCCCGGATAGAGTTTGAGAGATGTATTGGCATATCCCACTTTGCGCATAAACTCTGCTGCCTCGCCGATGGCCTTCTCGCTCACAGCACAAGGGTCATCAGAGCCTGAGATGAAATACACCGGCAGAGAAGTCTTAGGAGACTTCCAACCCTTTGCAGAATAGCAATCCTTCATCAACTTGAGCAAACAGATAAAGCCATTGCAGGTAAAGCGGAACTGGCAGAGTGGATCTTCAAGGTATGCCTTGAGGATTTCCTCGTCTTTGCACAGCCAGGCATTTGGCCAGCCTTCGCTTTCAAACTTCTTGTTGTATGCTCCAAGAGACATGTTCTGCAGAAGTGCAGGACGATATCTCTCTCCGTGGAAGAATGCTGAAATCTTAGCGATGCCGATGCCGATACCCGCAACAGGGTTGGCGCTTGGCGCACCACAGACAATCAGTTTGTCAATACTCTTGTCGTAACGCTTTGCAAAACAGCGTACTACCAGTGATCCCATACTATGTCCGAAGAGAGTGTGAGGGATGCTTGAATACTCGCTCTTTGCCCAGTCACACACCACCTTGGTATCATCAACCATAGCCTTCCAACCACCTTTATACATATAGCCTAGATCCTCGCTATCTTTTACAGACTCGCCGTGCCCACGATGATCGTGGATAACACAAGCATAACCGTTGGCTGCAAGGAACTCCATAAAAGGAATATATCTTTCCTTGTGCTCACACATTCCGTGTACCAACTGTACAACACCAATAGGACTGCTTTCTGGCTCTACAACCATCAATGAAAGCTCAAGATTGTCGGCAGATGCCGGAATTTTGTAGGTCTTTTTAAATGTCTTCATATATGCAAATATACAAATATTCTAATACACGCGTCGAGAGAGAAAAAAAACTATCTTTGCAGTATATGAAAAAATATATTCTCTCTTTGGATCAGGGCACAAGCAGCTCTAAAGCAATATTATTTGATAGTAATGCCAACCTCGTGAGTTGTCATCAGAAGGAATACACCCAGCTGTTTCCTCGTCAGGGATGGGTGGAGCAAAACCCGCTGGAGATCTATTCTTCAATGCACGAAGTTATGCTCGAGGCTTTGGAAAAGGCCTCTGACGGCATCATAGAGGCAATTGGTATTGCCAATCAGAGAGAGACCACAATCGTATGGGATGCTCAGACATCTCGTCCGATCTGCAACGCAATAGTATGGCAGGACCGCCGCACGGCAGCTTTCTGTGATGAACTCAAGGCACGCGGTCTGGAGAATATGATACGAGAGAAGACAGGCCTCATCATAGACGCCTACTTCAGTGCCACTAAAATCAGGTGGATACTTGACAATGTGCCTGGTGCACGCGCCAAGGCAGAGCAGGGAAGATTGCGCTTTGGTACTGTTGATACCTGGCTCATCTGGAACCTCACTCACGGCAAGACACATTGCACGGATGTGACCAATGCGTCTCGTACTATGCTCTTTAATATCAATACATTAAGCTGGGATGAGGAGCTTCTCGATCTCTTTGGAATCCCTGCTTCAATGATGCCGCAGGTCTGCAGTTCAAGCGGAGTGGCCGGCGTTGCCGAAATCGGCAAATTAAGCATCCCGATAGCAGGCGTTATCGGAGATCAGCAGTCCGCTCTATTTGGGCAGATGTGCGTGGAAGAAGGCTCAGTCAAGAATACCTACGGCACCGGTTGCTTCCTGCTGATGAATTGCGGCAGCAAGCCAGTATTCTCGCAGAACCGCCTCCTTACAACTGTAGCGTGGAAGATTGGGCAGCGCGTAGACTATGCCCTTGAGGGTAGCATCTTCGTGGCGGGAGCAGTAGTGCAATGGCTTCGCGACGGACTTGGCATAATTAAGAAAGCGAGCGAAATCGAAGAGCTTGCCGCTTCTGTGCCTGACAACGGAGGCGTATATTTTGTTCCTACTCTCACCGGAATGGGCGCGCCATATTGGGATCAGAACGCGCGCGGAGTTATCGTGGGACTTACCCGCGGCTCGACAGCGGCACACATCGCGCGAGCTGCGCTCGAAGGCATTGCCTTCCAGACGATGGACATCGTCAGCGCGATGGAAAAAGATGCAGGCATCCTCATCTCAGAGCTCAAAGTGGACGGCGGTGCTTCCAATAACAACCTCTTGATGCAGTTCCAAGCTGATGTGCTTGGTACAGAAGTGATTAGATCTAGCGTCACAGAAATTACCGCTTTAGGTGCGGCATATATGGCAGGTCTTGGAGTAGGTGTCTGGACTTCAATTGAAGAATTGAAAAAAGGCTGGACAGCGGAAAAGAAGTTCCGCCGTCGAGCCTCTGAAAAGACTATGTGTGAAAGAAAGACAGCCTGGGCTGCAGCGGTCAAAAAGACCCTTGCCTAAAGCTATCTCTTGATGCCGAGTTTATCGAGAAGTGCCTGAGGCTCAGGATCGTGGCCGCGGAAATTGCGGTAGAGTACTGCCTCTGGCTCAATACTTCCCTTAGAGAGAATATTATCGCGGAACGACTGTGCTACCTCAGTCGAGAAGATGCCTTTTTCTTTGAAAAGAGAGAAGGCGTCGGCTTCGAGTACCTCAGACCATTTGTAAGAATAATATCCTGCAGAGTAACCACCAGAGAAGATGTGGCTGAAAGAAGTTGAAATCATAGTGCCATCAACTACAGGGAGTGTCAGGTATGGCTGGAGAGCCTTTCTCTCGATATCGAGGGCATCGGCGCTCTGAGCCTCAGATACATTGTGCCAAGCCATATCAAGGATGCCAAAATGCAACTGGCGCACCTGATAGTATGCGGAAAGATAATTCTTTGAAGCTATAATCTTATCAATCAACTCGGTAGGAATCTCCTCGCCAGTCTGGTAATGCTTGGCAAAAGGCTTGAGGTACTCGGCCTCGTAACCCCAGTTCTCCATAATCTGAGAAGGAAGCTCTACAAAATCGCGAGCTACATTTGTTCCGGACATTGACTCATATTCGCCCTCTGCCATAATGCCGTGAAGGGCGTGGCCGAACTCGTGAAGGAAGGTAGTGAGCTCGTCGTGGGTAAGAAGAGATGGGGCATCAGCTGTTGGCTTGCTGAAGTTGGTTACGATGCTCACAAATGGTCTATATTCAACACCATCCACGATGCTCTGCTCGCGGAAATTTGTCATCCAAGCACCGCCTCTCTTGCTTGCGCGAGGGAAGAAATCGGTGTAGAAAAGAGCAAGATGACGACCGTCAGCGTCCTTAACATCATAAACATCTACATCCTCGTGGTATCCAGGGATGTCCTCGCGAAGCTCAAACTGCAAGCCGTAAAGTCTTGTGGCAAGGCCAAACACGGCGTCAATGCAGCTCTCAAGCTGGAAATAAGGCTTGAGCTGCTCGTCACTGAGTGCATAGTTCTCATCCTTATATTTCTCTGACCAGTAGCTGAAATCCCAGGCCTGGAGCTCGCTTTCCTCGTAACCGTTGCGCTTTGCAAATGCAAGCACTTCTGCCACCTCAGCGCGTGCTGCAGGCAGCGAAGGAGTCATCAACTCGCTTAGCAGATCAAGCACGTTGGCGGTGGTCTGTGCCATTCGCTCTTCAAGAGCGTAATCTGCATAGGTCTGGTAACCAAGCAATTGTGCGATTTTCATGCGAAGCTCAGCAATCTGCTTGCAGATACCTGTGTTGTCAAGATCTCCGCCGAGCGCCTTTGAATTGTAGGCAGTGTAGAGAGTCTTGCGAAGGTCGCTGCGGGAGCTATACTTCATAAATGGGCTGTAAGAAGGCTGTGAGAGGTCAAATGTCCATCCCTGCTGTCCGCGCTCTGCTGCCGCCTGAGCACCCATCTGTTTTACATACTCCGGAAGTCCGGCAAGGTCTGATTCGTCAGTAAGGTTGAGGTTGTAGGCATTGGTCGCTGCAAGCACATTCTTGCTGAACTGAAGTGTCAGAAGCGAGAGCTGTTCCTGATATTGGCTGTATACCTTCTTGTCTTCATCGGAAAGCAATGCGCCGCCTCTTGTAAATGACTTATAGCTATCCTCAAGGAGCTTAGCCTGAGCTTTGCTGAGCTGCAATGACTCGCGGCTGTCATATACGGTCTTAACCCTCTGGAAAAGAGGCTCGTTAAGAGAAACATACATTGAATATTCGGTCATCATAGGAGATATCTCCTCGGCGATGGCCTGCATCTGGTCGTTGGTGTGGGCCTCCATCACGTTGTAGAAGATACCGGCAACCTGAGAGAGGGTTCTTCCTGACTGCTCGAGTGCTACGATGGTGTTTTCAAAACTTGGCTCTTCTGTATTTGACGTAATTGCATCAATCTCAGCCTTGGCCTCGGCTATGCCGGCCTGAAAAGCAGGGAGGTAGTGCTCGTTACTGATTTTGTCAAATTGTGGCGCTCCGTATGGGAGCGGTGATGGGGAAAGTAAAGGATTTTCCATTTTGCAAGATGTGATGGCCATTGCAATACAGATGGCCCCTATAAGATGTTTTTTCATGATATATTTACTTAGATTGCAAAAATAACCATTAATTTAGATATAACTTAAAGATATAATGACTAAATTTGCGGCGCAAAATAGAAAGTTAGTTTTTTTATAATAAATCATGGCAAACAAGAAATTTTCAGTTAAGTATTGTGTTCTTCTGCCACTCGTGCTTTTGATCACAATCTTCATCCTCGCGGTACCTACTTCATTCTTTGGTATCGAGGGACTTACAGTTCTTC
>JAFNUQ010000098.1 GCA_017383945.1 Bacteroidales bacterium
ACCCTCACGAAGCATAGTGATCTGTGTATCAAAGAAACCGAGTGCACCATCAACACCCTCATTGCTTCCTGAAAGAACATCACCGCTGACAAAACGAGTCTCAGCAGCATTGCTTCCGTAGAATGGAGCAAGGTCGGTCATCGGCATACCAGGAAGAGTCTCCACATAGGCAGTTTCGATAGCCATAGGACCACATACTGCAACCTTGCGACGAAGATTGAGCTTGCCGCTGAGGAGGAGCTTACCGATAGCTACGAGGCCCACAAGAGATACTGTCCATACAGTCTCACCCTTGAGGATAGGACGCACAGCTGCAATCTGCACACCTACATTGCCTGCAGGATGCTTGTCAGCTTTGTACACATCAATCTGAGCGCCGTTGATTCTTGCAAACTCAGAGTCCTTTGAATTCACACCGATGTGCACTGCACCATCAGTGAGCTTAGAAAGAGCATTTACAGCAGCCTGAATAGCCTTCAACTCTGAAGCAAAGCAGAAATTGTAGTCTGCTGCGAGAGGGCTTGTTGAGAATGCTGACACATAGATGTCGCGAGGACTGATGCTAGGGTTGGCGATAATGCCATAAGGACGCTGCACGATAAACGGCCAAAGACCGCTCTGGCAAAGAGCCTCCTTTACTTCCTCAGCAGTCATAGAATCTACATTCTTGACGCCGAAGTCCACGCTCTTCTGCTCGCAATCTGCCTCAATGAGGACAGCAAGGAGCTTACGCTTTTCACCTCTGACAAGTGACTTCACTGTACCGCTTACCGGTGAGCAAAGCAAAATGTCAGGATTTTTTTTGTCGGCCATCACTGGCGAGCCACAGAGCACGCTGTCGCCCTCCCTGACAAGAAGTCTAGGAAGGAAACCCTTAAAATCAGTGGGTCTGAGAGCAACTACGCTCGGTGCAATCGCCTTGGAGACACGAAGTTCTGACTCTCCCGAAATAGGGATGTTCAGACCTTTTTTCAAAACGATGTTTTGTGACATTTTATAGTAAGTTATTTTGATATGCAAAATGCGTTGCGAAGATAGCCATTTTTTAGTAATTTCGCATCCTTTTTAAGTGGTCAATATGGCATTTTTATCATCAAATATACTTCAAGGACTTAACAATGAGCAGCAATCGGCAGTAAAAGCTACCGAAGGCCCGGTGCTGATTGTCGCAGGCGCAGGATCCGGCAAGACGCGCGTACTCACCAGCCGCATAGCATATATACTGGCATCAGGAGTGAGCGCTTCCCAGATTCTCGCCCTCACCTTCACCAAGAAGGCCGCAGGCGAGATGAAAGACCGTATCGCCTTGATGGTAGGAGATAAGCTGGCCAGACACTTGGTGATGGGTACTTTCCACGCTGTCTTTGTGCGTTTCCTCAGAGAGTTTGCAGAGAGCATCGGATACCCTACCAACTTCACAATCTACGACACTTCTGACTCTCAAAGTGCCATCAAGACCTGCATCAAAGAGCTGGGACTCGACGACAAGATATACAAGCCGAAGGAGGTTCTTTCGCGCATCTCAATGGCAAAAAACAACCTCATCACACACAACGGCTACCGCAACAACCGCGACCTTCTGATTCAGGATACACATTCGCGCAAGCCTAAACTCTGTGACCTGTATACAAAATATCAAGAAAAACTCAAGGCCGCAGGCGTGATGGATTTTGATGACATTCTGCTCAACATGAATATACTTCTGAGAGATAATCAGGATGCTCTGTTAAAGATCTGTGACCGTTTCAAATACATTATGGTGGATGAGTATCAGGACACCAATTCTGCTCAGTATCTGATACTTAAGAAGCTCTCGCAGTTCCACCACAACATCTGCGTGGTGGGAGATGACAGCCAGTCCATTTATGCGTTCCGCGGCGCAAAAATCGAGAACATCCTCAACTTCAAGAAGGATTATCCCGAGTGCAAGATCGTGAGACTGGAAAGAAACTACCGCTCGACATCAACCATTGTCGATGCCGCCAACTCGCTCATCGCACACAACCAAGGCCGCATCCCTAAGAACTGCTACGCCGATGGAGCGGAAGGAGAGAAGATCAAGCTCCTCAAGAGCTACTCAGAAGGAGAGGAAGCTGCTCTCATCGTGTCTGAAATCATGACGAGGATGAGATCCGATTCTGCTCAATATCAAGACTTTGCGATACTCTACCGCACTAACTCCCAGTCACGCGTGATAGAGGAGCAGCTGCGAAGGCGCAATATCCCATATATGATATATTCCGGCAACTCGTTTTTTGATCGCCTCGAAGTCAAGGATATGATGGCTTACTTCAAGCTTTGTGTCAATCCTCAGGATGACGAGTCATTTAAAAGAGTTGTCAACAGACCGGCTCGCGGAATCGGCGGCACGACCATCGCCCAACTTGAAGAGCTTGCAAGAATCAAAGGCACTTCGCTTTTCAAAGCAGGATTTGAAGTCCCTAAGGTGAAACCATTTTGCGAGATGATCAACAAACTCGCAATGTTGGTTCAGACTACCGATGCTCATAGTCTTGCTGTCAAGATAGCAGAAGACAGCAGCTTATATGCTTTCTATAAAGCAGATACATCTATGGAAGGCCTAGGCAGAACAGCCAACATCGAGGAGCTTCTCAATTCTGTGGCAGTGTTTGTAGAAGATCAGAAAGAGGAGGTGATCAACAATGAAGAAATCGAGTCTGAGGACCAGATGCCGATCTTTACTCTAGGAGACTTCCTTGAGGACACTTCCCTACTTAGCAATATCGATGTGAGCGACGACGAGGAGACCAACAACAAAGTGGCATTGATGACAGTCCACAGCGCCAAGGGTCTTGAATTCCCATATGTCTATGTCGTCGGCTTGGAGGAAAATCTTTTCCCAAGTATGAGCATGCTCTCATCTTCAAATGACATCGAAGAAGAAAGGCGACTTTTCTATGTAGCCATCACCCGCGCAGAAAAGGCAGTTTCCCTTTCCTACGCCACTGAGCGTATGCGCAACGGCAAGAGAGAAAGCAACCCGCCTTCGCGCTTTATCCGCGAAATAGATCAGCAATACCTTGATCGTCCGTTATTTAGCGATGACGATGACGACATTACAACAAGCTCCTGGGGAGGTTTCGGAAGCCGCAGCAGTTACGGGTTTGGCAGCAGAAGCAGCGCAGGCGCAAGATCAGGTAGCAGTTCGCCTTATGGCGCAAGCAGCAAGGTTAGCTATTTCAAGAGCACGCCAAAAGCAAGCACTACTGCTATCATTAAAACACCGCCCAAGACCACGCTTCCTGTAATCGACAAGAATTTCCAGGAGTGTCCGATGACTGACCTAAGAGCAGGTATGCGCATCGAGCACAATCGTTTCGGCGCAGGCACAATACTCGAGCTGAGCGGCACTGCACCTGATATGAAGGCGAATATTGACTTTGACCAGCACGGCAAGAAGCTTCTCATCCTGAAGTACGCCAAGCTTCGCCCGCTGGGATAGATTTAGAAACCTAGCTCTTTGAGCGTTTCCTCGTGGCCTTCGCGCGACACCCAAGCGAGGCAATCAGTCAACAATCTCACATTAAATCCGGCCTCCTTCAGGTCGGCAAATGTGTTGCGCACGCAGAACTCTGTAGCTATACCGCAGACGCAAACTTCCTGAACATCAAGAAGTTCAAGCACTTCCACAAGAGATTGCCCTGCAGCATTAACTCCCTCAAATCCGGAATACTGCTCCACAGCCACATCGCAGCCTTTATCAAAACACAGCTCTTCGCAGACATAGGGTAGCAGCTCTGAATGGATCTCGGCACCGTGAGTTCCAGCAACGCAGTGGCTTGGCCAAGTGCCACCATAGTCGGTAAATGAGCTATGGTTTGCCGGGTGGTAGTCGCGTGTAAACAATACGGGGCCGTCAAAAGCCTTAATGAATTTTAGTGTCTGGGCCACCGCAACGTCTGAATTCTGACAAGCAAGAGAACCATCAATAAAATCATACTGCATATCCACCACAACAAGGGCGGAAGACTTCATCTGACTCATACCTTAAAAGCTTTGATTTCTTTAACTAATCTATTGATAATGCTATTCTTAAGATTATATAAATCATCAGAAATATCAACCTTGTAATAATGAGGATTAATCAGACGCCTCTCGCTTGGGCTGAACATCGACAACACCTCTGCGTGGTAGGCTTTTTTCTGCGCAAGAGTATAGCTCTCATCACAGCGCTGTCCTTCCTTCATCACTAGCGTCTGCAAAGGCTTGGCGCTGTATTCGCCAGGAAGGAAAGTCTTTGATTTGTAGCGGTCAAATTCGTCGCAGACGGTAAATTCCTCCCCCGCTTCGATCGTTCTGCTGAGAGTGTCACCGCGCAGGCAGGTCACATCCACTTTATAGATACTTCCCTTCTCCGGATCGTTCTTGATAATGCGGTAGGTCTGTTGAAAGCCTGGATTGATAACCTTGATTTTGTCTTCAGACATCTTCATCACCCCTTCACCACCGATTTCTACAAGTTTGTAAACATTTCCGAAACAAGGAGCAGCTTTGCTGGTAGCAATCGCATCACCCACTCCGTAGCTGTCGATACGCGCACCCTGTCTCTCGAGATCGGCAATCAAATACTCGTCAAGCGAGTTAGTAGCAAATATCTTACAATTTTTCAGTCCGTGCTTGTCAAGTATCTCGCGCACCTCGATAGAAAGGTAGGCAAGGTCTCCGCTATCAAGTCTCACGCCGTAGCCTGGAGCATAATTATCATCGATTCCGTTATCATTAAAAGCACGTATCGCATTGAGTACTCCGCACTTAAGAGTATCATAGGTATCGATGAGCATAATCAGCGACTCCCCTTTGTGAGTCTTGATATAGTCACTGAAAGCGCGGAATTCTCCCTCCACAGAGCAGCCATACGAAGTCACATAACTATGAGCCATTGTACCTGTAGAGGTATAGTCATTCATTACTCCTGCCATTATGTTTGAGGTAGTGGCACAACCAGCAATAATAGCAGCTTTTGCTCCATAGACTGCAGCCCAAGGGCCATGTGCACGGCGAGAGCCGAATTCGCTCACCGGGTGATTGGTCGCTCTGCACACGCGCGAAGCCTTGGTCGCCACCGCCATCTGGTGGTTCATAATGCAAAGCATAGGAGTTTCAAGCACCTGGGCTTCAATGAGCGGAGCTTCAACAATTATGATAGGCTGATTTGGGAAGACAATCTCTCCCTCTCGCATAGCATAGATATTGCCGGTAAACTTCATTGTGCTCAGATAGCTTCTGAACTCAGCATATTCTTCTCCTGGAAGGAATCGTTCAAAGAAATCAGGCTCCATCTTGCCGAGAGATTGTATCATCTCCAGCACCTCCTCAACACCGCTCACTACAGCCCAGTTATTGTTTTCCGGGGCTTTGCGATAGAAGAGGTTAAAGATTGCCATAGTGTCTTTGCGACCACAATCATAAAAGGATTTTCCCATTGTGTACTGGTACTTATCCGAGCAGTATGCAACATTAAACATATTCACTAGCAATTTCTTAACACACGAAGCAGGTTACCCGAAGCAATCTTCTCACAGTCCTCATCGCTAAACCCGCGACGCTTGAGCACATCAAATATCAAAGCAAATTTAGAAATATTCTCCAGACCATCAGCAGTCAGTTCTATGCCATCATAGTCAGTGCCGATGCCGACGTGGTCGATTCCAGCCACCGCCACTGCATGCTCGATATGATCCGCAACCTTCTCTACCGAAGGACGAGGAAGCGCATTGAGCTTGCCCTGCAGCTCTTCCCATGCACGACGTTTCTGCTCGGAAGACGGATCTTTGATGAATTCGTCTTCGATCCACATCTGTTCTTCCAAGCCGGAAGCAGCCAGCACTCTAGAAGCTTCATCTTCAAGGAAAAGTGGGTAAATGCTCATACAGGCAACGCCGCCATTAGCAGCAATGCCGCGAAGCATCTGATCTGAAATATTTCTTCTATGTGAGCATAGCGCACGGCAGCAACCGTGAGTATAAGCCACCGGCTTGCTGCTCAAAGCAAGCACATCAGCCATAGTAGCATCTGAGCAATGAGCCAGGTCAATCAACATTCCGCGCTCATTCATAGCCTGGACCAGCTCCCTCCCAAAGGGACTTAGACCGCCCCAGGAGCCCTTACCGGTACAGCTGTCACACACCTGATTATCAGCACTATGCGTCAGAGTTATCGCGCGTACCCCAAGACTGTAGAACTCATCTAGACGAGAGAGATCTTCGCCGAGGGGAGATGCATTTTCAAGCGAAGTGAGCACCGCAATCTTTCCGGCCTTGTGTGCTGAAACAATTGCATCTGCACTAGGAGTGCTAGCCGCAACTGAGGCTGCCGACTGCATCTGGGCCGCGAGAGCATTATGCAGTCGCAAGGCATATCTGTATGCGGCTTCTCCCTGCAGCGATGCCGGAATATAAAGAGCAAAGAACGAAGCACCGACTCCACCACGCTGCATTTTAGGGAAATCCACTTGTGCTACATCATTGTCCTTGCAATAATCTCTGAGACGCAGCATCTGAGATGGAGCGTCACAATGTGCATCAATCACCAGAAATTCCTTTGCCATCTTTTAATCTATGAGTTCTCCCCACTCCTCTGTCTTGGCATCAAGATCTCTTTTAAACTCAAGATACTGACGAGTGAGTTCCATTATATCATCATCCGGGCCGGGGGCAGAGAGCACATTTTCTATCTCTGCCATCTTGGCCTCAAGCTTCTCTATCTCTTTCTCCAAGAACGAGATACGGTTCTTTTTCTTGCGGTCCTCTTTAATATTTGCACGTCTTGCTTCTTCAGCTTTGCGCTTATCCTCCTGACGAGCGGTTTCTGCAGAAGAAACAACAGGAGCAAACTTCCTTTCAAGCTCAGAGAGAGTTTCTATCTTGCGGGCATTCAAGAAATCAGATACTGTTCCAAGATGCTCTTTTACTTTACCATCACGGAATTCATACATCTTGTCCACCAGCCCCTCAAGGAAATCTCGGTCGTGGGACACTACGATGACTGTTCCATCGTAGGCGGCAAGAGCTTGCTTGAGTATGTCCTTGCTCTTGACATCCATGTGGTTGGTCGGCTCATCAAGTGCAAGAAGATTATGACTTTGAAGCATCAGCTTTGCCATACCAAGTCTCGCACGCTCTCCACCTGAAAGCACCGACACTCTCTTGTCGATATCCTCTCCACGGAAAAGGAACTGTCCCAAAAGGTCACGTAATTTAGTGCGGATATCTCCAACTGCAATACGGTCTAGAGTAGAGAAGACAGTCTCATTTTTATCAAGCACATCTTCTTGATTCTGAGCAAAATATCCCATATGGACATTATGCCCGACAGTGGCATCTCCGCTCTTTGGGTCGAGTTCTCCGGCAATCACCCTCATCATTGTAGTCTTGCCTTCTCCGTTTCTGCCGATAAAAGCAACTTTCTCTCCCCTCTTGATTTCAACATCTGCACCGGTAAATACTATTTTCTGCGGATAGCCTACTGTCAGATCCGAGCATTTGAAGACCACATCTCCGGAACGTGGCGCAGGAGGAAACTTCACTGTGAGCTTAGCTGAATCAGTCTCATCAATTTCTATACGGTCGAGTTTTTCAAGAGCCTTGATGCGCGACTGCACCTGATTGCTCTTGGTCGGCTTGTATCTGAATGCAGCAATGAATTCTTCTGTCTTCTGAATCATCTTCTGCTGATTCTCAAAGGCTGCAGTCTGCTGTGCGATGCGCTCCGCGCGAAGTTCCAAATACTTACTATAAGGCACTTTATAATCATGCACTCGGCCAAGCATAATCTCCACGGTGCGGTTGGTCACTCTATCCAGAAAACGACGATCGTGGCTGACCAGCAACAGCGAACATTTGCATGAGCGGAGATAGTCTTCCAGCCATTCGATTGACTCGATGTCAAGGTGGTTTGTCGGCTCGTCAAGCAGGAGAACCTGCGGGCTGCGAAGCAAGATTTTTGCTAGCTCGATGCGCATATTCCAGCCCTGAGAAAAGGTCTCAGTCAGACGAGAAAGATCCTCATCCTTAAAGCCCAGACCGAGCAAAGTCTTGCGCGCACGCACTTCGGGCTGCTCACCCAAACGGATCTGGAGGCTGTCATTAAGAACACTAAGTCTCTCTATGAGTTTCAGATAGCTATCTGACTCATAGTCAGTACGATCCTCCAGCTGCTTTGTCACTTCAGCAAGTTCTTTTTCTATCTCATCTTTCTCGCTGAACACGCTCATCGCTTCGTCAAGGACTGTGCGACCTCTACCGTGCTCCATAATCTGAGGAAGGTAGCCGATTGTAACATCATTAGGGCAATCTATATGACCCTTGGTAGGATTCTGGATACCGCAGATGAGCTTGAGTATAGTTGACTTTCCTGCTCCATTTTTACCTACAAGTCCGATTTTGTCTGTCTCGCTCACATGAAAGTTGATACTGTCAAGCAGGACAAAACCACCATAGGCAACTGTTACATCTTCTATAGATATCATAGCTTACTCAAAAGAAATTTCTCCAAAGAACTCAGGACGATGGAAATCCGGTTTTTCTGTTCCTATCGGGAAATGGCTGACATAGTGTCTGACAGGCAGTTTATCTCCACATTTGTAGAAATTACCTCTGGCACCCAGTCCAGACAGCGTTTTAATATTATGTTTCTCAAATGCACTGACAGGGATATCCAGAGAGACCTCCCAATCCAGCGGACCTTCCTTTACACCAAATGCCTCATCACCCAGAGAGCAGCTTCGTCTGATAGACGCAAGTGACTCTTGAGAGATCATCTGTCGTCCATGGCGGTCTTTGCCATAACAGAAATAAAGCTTGCCTACAGGGTTGCATTCTATATTATAGTAGATGCCATCATCGGCAGGAGCAAAGAAAAACTCCACACAACTATCTTCCCACACGTGGTCGCCATCGTGAGAACATTCTGCTCTGACAACATCTTCCCTCACTTTATAGTGAAGATGTAACACATTATCACTGTGAGAGATAGAAAATTCAACCTGAGGACAATATGAAAAACTCTCCGGCCAGTTGAGTGTGGCGATAGTGTTTGTTATTGGGACTCGTTTGACTTGCATAGGAAAATTGATAATTCGTATAAAAGATAGAGAGGTATAGCCAGCACAAACATTGAAACAGGGTCAGCAGGCGTGATAAATGCAGCGATGATCAATATGATCACAAATGCATATCTGCGTCCCTTGCGCAATAGCGCTCGCGATACTATACCTAATCTTGAAAGGGCAAAGACGACAGATGGGAACTCAAAGACCAAGCCGATGAGCAGAACCATCGAACTGAACATAGACATATAGGAGGCCAGTGTAATACTGTTAAGAACTTCTGCACTGACAGTATATGTCATAAAAAAACGAAGGCACACAGGGAGGACCAGGAAATACCCTACCGCAACTCCTACATAAAAGAGGAGACTCGCCAAGAGGAAGACCACTCTTAAAGCAAGCTTTTCATTGTTATAAAGGGCCGGAAGGATAAATTTCCATACTTCCCATATCATATATGGAAATGCTAGCACAAAACCCGCAGCCAGACTGGCCTTGAGATGGGTAAAGAATTGTGCACTTAACTCAATATTAATCAGATCTATACTGAAATCCCATCCAAGTAACGAGTATATTACAAAGTCACTCTTGGTAGGAGCCAGTATAATCTTGTCAAACAGAAAATCCTTGAATATGAGTCCAAGGATAGTAAAGCCCAAAAGGGCAAGAACTGAGCGGATCAATACTCCTCTCAGTTCTTCCAAATGGTCCCAGAAGGACATCTGAGTCCCGCCTGGCACTACTTGTCGAGATTCTTCATCTCCTCTTCTGCTTCTTTAATTCCCTCCTTGAAGCTCTTGACACCTTTGCCAAGACCCTTCATCAATTCAGGAATCTTCTTTCCACCGAAGAGAAGAACGATAACCAAAACGATGAGAACTACTTCCCACCAGCCAAGCATTAATGGATAAGCTATCATAATGTCCTAATTTAGTGCGTTTAATGAAGTCTCAAGTGCCTCAATACGAGCCAAGCAGTCTGCTTCCTTCTTTCTCTCGACAGCAATGACAGCTTCAGGGGCATGAGACACAAACTTCTCATTTGAGAGTTTTGCTCTCACTCCTGCGAGGAACTTCTTCTGTCTCTCGAGCTCCGCAGTCATCTTGGCCTTTTCTTCATCGGCATTGATAAAGCCTTCAAGAGGAACACTCATGCTGACTGTACCCACAATAAACGATACAGCTGCGCCTGGTGCTGCTCCTGTATGGAAGTTATCGATATTGGCAAACTTCTTAATCATCACAAGCATCTCCTCTGAGAACTTACCATCAATATAGAGGTCAAGTGCCTGTTTAGGAGTGATCTGTTTCTGGGCACGGATACCACGGATTCCGATTACGGCTTCTCTAGCGAGATCAAAATCAGCAAGCAGCTGCTCATCAACAGGACCTGCTGCAGGAGTGCTCTGATACATAATTGTCGCGCCCTCCTCTCTTGGCTGAAGTATCTGCCAGAGCTCCTCTGTAATAAATGGCATTACAGGATGGATGAGCTTGAGAAGCTTCTCAAAGAAGCCAATTGTTGCGTCATAGGTCTGCTTGTCGATCGAGCCACCATAAGCTGGCTTCACAAGCTCAAGATACCAGCTGCAATAGTCATCCCAGAAGAGCTTATAGATAGCCATCAATGCATCTGAGATACGGAATTTGCTATAGTGATCCTCAACTGTCGCAATTGTGCGTGAGAGGAGCGAATCAAACCATTTCACTGCAAGAGCTGACGCCTCGCTCTGTGCCTGAGACTCGTTGACATTCCAACCGCTCACAAGGCGATATGAGTTCCAGATCTTTCCGCAGAAGTTTCTACCCTGCTCAACCTGAGACTCATCATAGAGAATATCATTTCCTGCTGAAGAGCAGAGCAACATGCCAAGTCTCACAGCATCAGCACCATATTTCTCGATGAGCACGAGCGGATCTGGGCTATTGCCGAGGGTCTTGCTCATCTTGCGGCCAAGCTTATCTCTCACGATACCGGTGAAGTATACGTTGCTGAATGGGATATCCTCCATAAACTCGCTACCGGCCATGATCATACGAGCTACCCAGAAGAAGATGATATCCGGACCTGTCACAAGGTCGCTAGTCGGATAGTAGTATGCTAGGTCAGCATTGGCCTCGTGCTCAGGATGTCCTGGTTTCTTAGGATCAAATACAGAGATTGGCCAGAGCCAGCTAGAGAACCAAGTATCAAGAACATCCTCGTCCTGATGAAGGTCAGCAGCTGTGAGAGCTGGATTAATCTTCTGAGCCTGAGCAAGTGCAAGTTCTGCTGTTTCAGCAACAACAACCTGTCCATCAGGGATATAATATGCAGGAATGCGCTGTCCCCACCAGAGCTGACGCGAGATGCACCAGTCGTGTGCATTCTCCATCCAGTGGCGGTAGGTATTGCGATATTTGTCTGGAATAAGCTTGATCTTTCCGCTTTCTACACACTCGAGTGCCTTAGCTGCAAGGTCTTCCATCTTGAGGAACCACTGAGCAGAAAGCTTCGGCTCGATGACAGCATCTGTGCGCTCTGAGTATCCCACAGGAGAGATGTATTCTTCAACCTTGATGAGATTACCTGCTTCCTCAAGCATCTTGACGATCTTCTTGCGAGCAACAAATCTGTCTTCGCCCACAAGGATCTGAGCTTCCTGAGTGAGACAACCGTGGTCATCGATAATATCCATTACAGGAAGATTATGACGGAGACCGATCTTGTAGTCGTTGGCATCGTGAGCAGGAGTAACCTTGAGACATCCTGTACCGAAGTCCATCTCAACATAATCATCCTCAATCACTGGGATTTCTCTGTTAATCAGCGGGATAAGAACCTTCTTACCACGAAGGTGATGATATCTCTCGTCCTCTGGATGAACACAGATGGCAGCATCTGCCATAATAGTTTCAGGACGTGTAGTTGCAATTGTAAGGAACTCGTCGGTAGGGTTGCCGGCTCCGTCAGAAATAAAGTAGCGGAGGTGATAGAAATGACTCTTGGTGTCACGATGGATTACCTCATCATCACTGATAGCAGTGAGTGCTACAGGATCCCAGTTGACCATCCTCACGCCGCGGT
>JAFNUQ010000099.1 GCA_017383945.1 Bacteroidales bacterium
AAAAAAGAGTATTATATGAAAAAGAACTTTCGTCTCTTCGGAGTAATGTTGATGGCAGTCGCAGCGCTGACAAGTTGCTCGAATATGAATAATACCGGCAAAGGCGCCCTCATCGGCACAGGTGGCGGAGCTTTGTTGGGCTCGATTATCGGCGGTATCGCCAATGGCGGCAAAGGTGCAGCCGTGGGCGCAGCAATCGGAGCAGGCGTAGGCGCGGGTACAGGCGCAATCATCGGCAGAAAGATGGATAAACAACAGGCCGAATTGGCAAAAATCGAAGGCGCAAAAGTCGAAGCTATCACCGACAAAAACGACCTTCAGGCAATCAAGGTCACTTTCGCAGACGGCATCTTGTTCAATACAGGCAAGAGCACTTTGAGCGAAACATCTCGCAGCGCACTGAGCGAATTCGCAGCATCACTCAAGGCTAACCCTGGAACCGATGTCACAATTTATGGTCACACCGATAATACAGGTTCACGCCAAATCAACGAAAAATTGTCATTGGAACGCGCAAATGCCGTAGTAAACTACTTGGTTGGCAATGGTATCGCACGCAGCCGATTCAAAGCCGAAGGCTTAGCTTATGACCAACCCGTAGCAGATAACTCAACTGCAGCAGGTCGCGCACAGAACCGCCGCGTTGAAATCTTCATCACCGCAAGTGCAGAGATGATTCAACAGGCAAACAACCAAGCCAAATAAAGACACATAAACAGAAGAAATTTTAAACTAATTCTATAATTTATGAATAAACCGTTAAGAATCTTGGTACTGGCAAAACAGGTACCCGATACCCGTAACGTCGGTAAAGACGCTATGAAAGAAGACGGTACAATCAATCGTGCAGCTCTTCCGGCAATCTTTAACCCAGAGGACTTGAATGCTCTGGAACAAGCTCTGAGATTGAAAGACTCAATTCCGGGTTCAACCGTTGAAATCTTGACTATGGGTCCATCTCGTGCAGCAGAAATTATCCGCGAAGGATTGTTCCGTGGTACAGATGGAGGTTATGTATTGAGCGATAGAAAATTTGCAGGCGCAGATACTCTGGCAACATCATACGCCTTGTCTTGTGCTGTAAAGACAATTAATCCTGATATCGCCGTTGTGCTATTTACTGCCTATACTGACATCCAGCTTGCCGTGGAGGGTATGAAACGTGGAGCATTTGACTTCATCGTCAAGCCTTGGGACAATGACAAGCTCATAGAAACGCTCAAAGCTGCATACTCAAGCAGAAGCAAGGAAGCCAAAGCTGCAGAATCGATTCCTGCCTCCACGCTTCCGATGTATTGGGGTAAAGGCCCGATAATGAGCAATATAAGACGCACAGTAGAGAAGATTGCCACAACCGACGCTACAGTGCTCATAACAGGCGAGAACGGCACAGGAAAAGATGTCCTCGCCGGGCAGATACATCGCATGTCCCAGAGAGTGTTCAAGCCCCTCGTGTGTGTTGATGCCGGTGCGATTACTGAAACTCTCTTTGAAAGCGAACTCTTCGGTCACGTCAAAGGCGCATTTACCGATGCACACGCCGATCATATCGGCAAGTTTGAGCAGGCCTCGGGTGGCACGCTCTTTCTTGATGAAATCGGCAATATTCCGCTGCATCTGCAGGCAAAGCTGCTGCGTGCAATCCAGAACAGGAGCATCACGCGCGTGGGCGACAGCAAGTCGATACCGGTTGACATTCGCCTGATCTGCGCGACAAATAAAGATCTGGAGAAAATGGTACGCGATGGCGAGTTCCGCGAAGATCTCTACTACCGCATCAATACGCTTCACTTGCATCTTCCTGCGCTTCGCGAACGCATTGACGAGATTGCTCCGCTGGCGGAGATGTTCTTAAAGAAATATGCAGAAAAGTACCGCCGACCTGTGTGCAGTCTGACAGATGATGCTGTTGAACTGCTGAAGTCGCATTACTGGTCAGGAAATATACGTGAGTTGCAGAATTGCATCGAGAAGGCAGTTATCCTCTCTGATGAAGAGGTGCTGAGTGCAGCAGATATCGAATTACCTGTGGGCCTCAATAATCCTGCTACACCGATGATTTCAGGTAGTGAAACGCTTGAAGAAACTGAAGAAAAAGCCATTAGAAGTGCGCTTGCCCGCTTTAATGGAAACCTCTCTATGGTGGCTAAGTCCCTGAAAATCAGCAGGCCTACTTTGTATGCAAAGTTGAAGAAATATAATATTTAGTTTGACCACATCTAGCCTCATATTGATTATACTTGTGACAGTAGTTCTCACTGCTGTCATTACTTCTTTATTGACCTCTCGTAAGCTCCGTCTGAAGATTTCATATATGCTTGATGCTCTTGAAGATAAAGAGCTTAATTTCAGATTTGATGAGAAGAAACTAGCCGGTAGAAAGTTTAATACTACTTTAAATCGTCTGCGTAATATTTTTGATAGCGAGAGTCGCGAGATTATCCAGCAGGAGAAATATTTCGGCTTGATGCTTGATCATGTCAAGACGGGCATTGCGGTGGTCAAGGAGGATGGCAGTGTGGACTATTGCAATAATACTGCTCTTGTGCTGCTTGGCATCACTACCCTATCGCACATCAGACAGCTCCGCGCAATCAGCGATTCTCTTTACGAATCCTTCAAGACTATTACTGATGGATCCGAGCAAAGGGCAAGTTTTTATAATGAAGCAGGAAAGATGACAATCACGCTGACCTCGTCAGAAGCTATGATTGGCAAGGAAATGGTCAGAATCATCGCATTTAACGATATCAGCAGTGAGATTGCTGCAAATGAGGAACAGTCTTGGTCAAAACTCATCCGTGTGCTCACACACGAGATCATGAATACCATTACTCCAATTGCTTCACTTAGTGAGACATTGCTGGATTACAATCAGGTAGATAGTGAGATTAAAAATGGCCTATCTACAATCTCCCAGTCTGCAAGAGGATTGATCAAGTTTGTTGAATCCTATCGCAACCTCACCAGAGTAGCTGCTCCTGTTAAGAGGTCTTTCTATCTTAAAGATCTGATTGAAAGGAGTTTCAGACTTGCAAAGGAGTATTCTGAAGTCACTCAGCTACGATATATTGAGAAGTCTGATGATATAATACTTTATGCAGATGAAAATCAGATTCTGCAGATAGTTGTCAATCTCATTAAAAATGCCATCCAGGCAGAGGCAAATATTGTAGAGATTACTGCCGAAATAGACTCGCTTGAGAGAGTTGTGGTCAAGGTATCCAATAATGGTCGTCCGATCAGCAAAGAGAGCCAAAACGAGATCTTTGTGCCGTTCTTTACAACCAAGCAGGACGGAAGCGGTATCGGTCTGAGCCTTTCTCGCCAGATCATGCGTCTTCACAATGGAAGTATCTCTCTTGTGCGCAGTAATGAAAAAATAACAGAATTTATGCTCACTTTTGCATAAATTCTGTTATTAGTAAGAAATGAAAAACTTATTATTTACTTACATCTGAATATCTCATCAGGTAAGTATCATACTGAGTTAGATATGGATTAAATGCATCCTCAATTTCTGCAGGTTTCTGGAAAAGCTTCTTGATGATCTGATGTGTCTTGCCTGCTTCTACTTTATAGAGATAGAAACTTCCTGAAACACTTCCAACTTGAGAAGCAATAACTGGGAACTTAGTGCGTGAAGACTTAGGACCCTGGCCTGAAACAGCTGCATTGTAGGTCAATACGATGCCCTTGTCTGTCTGCTCAAAGCTGATGTTTGCATTGTCGCAGACGATGAGCACGCCATTACCTTCTGCGTCTGTGAGCAGTGCGGCATCTACGCCTCTGCGGTTGCCCCCAAAGAAGAGGTCTCCTGCCTGTTTTGCCCAGAATCCGTAGTCAACACCGCGGAAGCGGCCTGGATAGCTAGGCATTGGACCATTGCCAATCCACTGTACTCTATCTATCTTCTCGTCCAAGAGGAAGGCAATGCCAAGTTCTGAAAGGAAGTTATCGGTAATTTCTGGTGTGAGAGTAAACTCACAGTGTGTGTAATTGCCTTCCTCCTCGGATTTGAATTCTACATTGATGATACCAGCCTTCTTGCCATCTTCTGAGAGATGAAGCAGATATGGCTCAAAACGCTTATCTGCAACCTTAAGACCCTCAGCCATTGATGCTTTGCGACCTACTCTGACGAGGACTCCATCCTGCACAAGGCTCATCGGATCACCGGTTTCTTCGTCAAGAAGAGAAAGCATTCTCTCGCTGAGAGGGCTTGGGTTGATTAATATTGACTGGTC
>JAFNUQ010000100.1 GCA_017383945.1 Bacteroidales bacterium
GGTTTCAGTGCTTTTCTTTTATGACACTTCCTGTGCGAAGTGCAACCTTGAGATCCAACAGCTTCCTTCATTGCTTGAAATGGTGCGCCAGCCAATCGACTTCTGTGCTGTGTATGTGGGATCTGAGCAGCGAGATTTCAAGGCAATGAACCGTAATTTCAAAATCAAAAACCGCAATGTCAAGCTCTTCCATCTATGGGACCCCGAGGTGGAGTCTGATTATATATTGCAATATGGAGTTGTGGGCACACCTAGAATGTATCTAGTCCTGGAAGACGGAACAATTGTCGGTCGCAGACTGGAAGTGTCCAACCTTGCTGAGATGTTTAGAATAATGAATATTATCGATGGCAAAGAAGAGTAGTCCTAAAAAAAAGAAATACTCAGGAGTTGATCCTGAGTATCTTATGAAGCAGAAAGCTTCTTTGAAACGCATATACCGCAAGTCAATACTTTTCAATCAGCAGGAACTCTCAATGATTGATGAGTACTGTTCCCGTTTTTCTGTGGGCTCGCGTTCTGCTCTCATCCGTAAAGCTGTGATGGAGAGAGTCCTCGAGGGTCTCGAGGCCAATCATCCAACACTCTTCTAGAAAATATAGGAGATTACGTCAGCTATATTCTTGACATAGTGGAACTCAAGGCCTTCTACGTAGATAGGCTTGATATCCTCTACATCCTTGCGATTCTCTTCAGAGATTACGATGGTGCGTACACCAGCTCTCTTGGCTGCAAGTATCTTCTCCTTGATGCCGCCGACTGGAAGTACTCTTCCGCGGAGTGTCATCTCGCCTGTCATTGCAATACCCGACTTGAGTTTCTGGTTTCTTAATGCAGATACCATTGAGCTCACCATAGTAATACCGGCAGATGGGCCGTCTTTAGGAGTGGCACCCTCTGGCACGTGTACGTGGATATCCTTGGCGGCAAATTCCTCAGAAGTCACTTTTGCAAGCTCTGGATGTGCTTTGATGTACTGGTATGCTATAGTCGCAGACTCTTTCATTACATCACCCAGATTACCTGTCATCGTCATAGCACCCTTTCCGTTGGATACAGAACTCTCGACAAAGAGGATCTCACCACCATTCTGAGTCCATGCAAGTCCTGTGACAACACCAGGCACTTCGTTACCCTTCTGCTTGTCGTGCGAAGCGATAGGTAATCCAAGATACTCCTTGAGGTGCTCTTTCTTGATAGACTTAGGTCTATCCTCCTCAAGTGCAATCTTCTTGGCAGTAACACGTGCAATCTTTGCAATCTGTTTCTCCAAGCCTCTGACACCCGACTCGTGAGTATAGTTCTCCACAATTTCTGCAAGAGCAGCTTTATCGATCTTAAGGTCACTCTTGCTGATTCCGTGCTCTTTGGTCTGCTTAGGAAGAAGGAATTTCTTTGCAATCTCGATCTTCTCCTCCGCAAGGTATCCTGTCACATTGATCAACTCCATACGGTCAAGCAATGCCGGCTGGATAGGAGAGATGCTGTTGGCAGTAGTGATGAAGAGCACATTGCTAAGGTCATAATCCTGATCGAGGTAATTGTCGTGGAATGCTCCATTCTGCTCAGGATCAAGAGCTTCAAGCAATGCAGAAGATGGGTCGCCCTTGAAATCGGAGCTGAGCTTGTCAATCTCATCCAGCACGATCACAGGGTTTGAGGTACCTGCGCGAGCAATGCCATTGAGGATACGTCCTGGCAATGCGCCCACATAGGTTTTGCGGTGACCGCGAATCTCGGCCTCATCGTGCATACCACCGAGGGCAATGCGCACATATTTGCGTCCAAGCGAGCGTGCGATTGACTTTCCAAGCGAAGTCTTACCTACACCCGGAGGGCCATAGAGGCAGAGGATTGGTGACTTCATATTTCCCTTGAGCTTGAGCACTGCAAGGTATTCGATGATGCGCTCCTTGACTGTGTCCAGACCGAAATGATCTTCGTCAAGCACCTTCTGTGCGTGCTTGAGATCAAGGTTGTCTGTGCTCATCTCGCCCCAAGGGAGCTGAAGCATAAAGTCAATGTAGTTGTATTGTACGCTATAATCAGGAGAAGACGGATTATATCTCTCGAGCTTGGCGAGCTCCTTGTTGAAGACATCGTTCATCTCCTTAGGCCATTTCTTGGAAGCAGCCCTCTCTCTGAAGCGGTTGAACTCTTCAGAATCATCCATACCAAGCTCCTCCTGGATGGTGCGCAACTGATTGTTAAGGAAGTATTCGCGCTGCTGCTGATCCATATCGCTCTTGACCTTCTGATTGATCTCCTGCTTGAGTTTCAAGAGCTCGATCTGCACATCAAGCATAGAAAGGAGCTTGAGTGAACGAAGCTTGACGTCATCATAGCTGAGGAGGTCAACCTTTGCGGTGAAGTTTTCAACTTCGATAGTAGTAGCGATGAAATTTACAAGGAATTTAAAGTCTTCAATGGCTTTGAGGGCTCCGATTGTCTCACGGGTACCCATATTCATGCCTCTCAAGATCTGAATCGCCCTTTCTTTGAGATTCTCAGCGATTGCCTTAATGTCAGTACTATTGTTGTCACTGTTGAGTACGTCAGGACGATAGTGGATCTTGGCAGTGATGTACGGCTCATAACCGATTACACTTTCCAGCTCAAATCTCATAAATGCCTGAAGGATAGCGGTAATAGTGCCATCTGGCATTTCAAGTGTCTTCATGATCTTGCAGACAGTGCCAAATCTGCTAAGGTCTTCTTCCTGAGGCTCTTCCACCATAACTTCGTATTGAGGAACAGCACCAATGAAGAAGTTGCCTTTTTCTGCATCTCGGATCAGTCTCATTGACTTCTCGCGGCCAATTGTGATCGGGAAAATCGCTCCAGGGAAAACTGCAGCATTGCGGAGGGCAAGAATAGGGAGTACGTCAGGAAGCTCGCTCTCGTCAAACTTCATTACGCTATCTCCTTGAAGCACAGGGATTATGCTCACTTCTGCCCCTGCCTGGAAATTAAAATCTTTATCTTGTATCATAATATATCTACGTTAATAAATAATGCTTTTAGTCGTTCTGGATACAATTTTGCCAAAATGTCAGTAAAACATCCCTTGAGTATCCTGTATATATAGTTGTCAATCTTTGTGCCATAGTAAAAATGTAAATATCTTTTTGAATATTAAAAAAATAAGCCTATTTTTGTGGCTCTTTATTCCAAAGAAGTGAATATTTAAAATATAAGAAAAATGACTAAAGCAGAAATCGTTAATGAGGTTGCTAAAGCTACCGGCATTGAGAAAGTGACAGTTCAGAGTGTAGTTGAGGCTACAATGGAAAGCGTTAAGAATTCAATCATCAAGGGAGAGCCAGTATATCTTCGTGGTTTTGGTAGCTTCATCGTTAAGCGTAGAGCTGAGAAGGCTGCTCGTAATATTACAAAGAAGACCACTATCGTTATTCCTGAGCACAATATCCCAGCTTTCAAGCCTTCAAAGGCATTTGTAGCTGCGGTTAGAGACGATAAATAATTTTAAAATATTAATAATATGCCAAACGGAAAGAAGCATAAAAGACATAAGATGTCTACACACAAGCGCAAGAAGCGTCTTCGTTTGAACAGACATAAGAAGAAGTAGTCGAGAAAGGCCTGACGGGAGATCCGGCAGGCTTTTTCTTTGAATTATTAACTATTAACTGCAATGGAAATCACAAAACCAGTAAAAGACCTCGTCGTTGATGTCTCTTCATCGGAAGTGAGAATCGCGCTGATGGAAAACCATCGCCTGATTGAGCTCGATAGAGAGTCAAATCAAGGTCATTCGTTCTCGGTTGGAGATGTCTATCTTGGTAGAGTCAAGAAGATACTTCCAGCTTTGAACGCTGCTTTTGTTGATATCGGTGACAGCAAGGAGGCATTTATCCACTATCTTGATCTGGGACTTTATTTCACGGCATTTGATCGTTTTGCCAAGGAGAGTAATCCAAATCGAGACATGGCTTCTGTGTTCTCAAATATGCCTTTGGGGGAGATTCTTCCCAAGGAAGGACGCATTGAGGATTATCTCAAACCAGGACAAATGATTATCTCTCAGATTATTAAGGAGCCGATTTCTACAAAGGGACCTAGGTTGACAGCTGAAATTTCACTTGCAGGACGTAACATTGTATTGCTCCCTTTTGCACAAAAGGTGAGTGTTTCCCAGAAGATCTCTTCAAAAGAAGAGAAGAAAAGACTTGAGACTCTGGTCAAGAGTATTCTCCCTGCCAACTATGGAGCGATAATCCGTACCGCAGCTGAAGATAAGACAGCATCCGTTCTGGTTGCTGAGTTGCGATCGCTCATCAACAAGTGGGAAGGCTCTTGGGCAAAACTCAAAATCTCAAAAGGCATTAACCTCCTTTTTACGGAGACAGACAAAACTACAGCAGTACTTAGAGATCTCTTCAATGATTCATTCTCCAACGTCTATGTCAATGACAAGAGATACTATGAGGATATCCGTCAGTACATCTCGCTCATCTCTCCAGAACACGAGAAGATAGCAAAGCTTTATGAAGGCAAAGAACCGATCTTCGATCATTTTGAAGTCACACGCCAGATTAAAAGCTCATTTGGAAAGATTGTCCCTATGAGGCAAGGTGCCTACCTTGTGATTGAGTCTACAGAGGCTCTTAATGTGATTGACGTCAACAGCGGCACTCGGTCAA
>JAFNUQ010000101.1 GCA_017383945.1 Bacteroidales bacterium
CTTCTCTTTGAGGTAGGAACAAAGCAAGAGGATACCCAGCAGCAGGGTTATGTAGAGGTTGCCCCAGCTCTGCACAAACAGAGGCTCCATATCTGTGAGTATGTGCTTGTCATACAATGCACTGGCGGATCCGGTGAGCACGCTCATCACCATCCACGCGATGCCCTTGTTGCTGCCAAACGAGATGCCTTCTTTCTTGCTCGAGTGCCCTAGCAGAGTCAGCGCGACAAACACCAGAGCCACACCTGCCCATTGCAGAAGACTAAGCCTCTCGCCGAAGAGAATGATTGAGAACATCACCACAAACACAGGGCGGGATGCCTTGATCGTGCTGACGGTTGTCAGCGGCAGCATCTTCAGAGCGATGAGGCCGGATACCCAGGATGAGCTCACTAGTATTGCCTTGAAAACAAGGCGAATATGGTCATGGAGTGATCCCGCGCTGAAGAACGGAGACAAGAATATCGTAGTTATTGCAGTTGCGCTGAAAAGCACCCACAATACGCTGTTGCGTTTTAAAGCCTGTTTCTTGGTGACATCATAGAAACCGAGAAGAACGGCTGAACAAAGTGAAAACCAAAGCCACATAATAGGGTCAAAGATATATAAAAATTTGTAAATTTGTCTTTACTTGTGGATAAACAGAATTTCATACAAATACGAGGTGCCAAAGCTCATAATCTGAAAGGGGTAGATGTCGATATCCCTAGGAATAGCTTTGTTGTCATCACCGGTATCAGCGGCAGCGGAAAATCCTCTCTTGCCTTTGACACAATCTATGCCGAAGGCCAGCGTCGCTATCTAAATACTCTATCTCCCTATGCCAAACATTTTATAGGAGTGCTGGAAAAGCCTGAGGTAGAGAGTATTACGGGCCTTAGTCCAATCATTGCGATAGAGCAGAAAACCACCGGCAGCAATCCGCGCTCGACGGTGGGAACTATTACGGAGATCTTTGATTTCCTGCGTCTGCTCTTTGCCAAGGCATCAGTTGCATATTCGCCGGTCACAGGCAAGCCTATGGTGCGGTATACGGATCAGCAGATTGTGGACCTGATAATGGAGCAGTATCGTGGGCGCAAGTGCCTTCTTCTCTCGCCGATGGTGCGAGGAAGAAAGGGTCACTATCGCGAGCTTTTTGAGCAGCTTCGCAAGAAGGGATACCGTCAGGTGAGAATTGACGCAGAAATCTGCGAACTCGCAGAAATCGAGTCGGTGGATAGGTATAAGGCTCATTTTATTGAGTTGGTCGTGGATAGACTCAAGCCAGAAGATGGCGACGATTCAAGAGTCAGAGCTTCTGTGTCGTCGGCGCTTTCTGTGGGCAAAGGTTCGCTTGCGGTCCTCGATTATGAGACCGGAGAGCTCAAGCATTTCTCTAAGCATCTGGTGGATCCTGAGTCGGGATTGTCGCTTCAGGAGCCTGCTCCGCACTCGTTCTCTTTTAATTCGCCGGAAGGCTATTGCCCTCATTGCAAGGGACTTGGCGAGATAGTAGATGTAAATATAGACACAATCATTCCTGATCGCAGACTCTCGATTGCTGAGGGTGGTATTGTCCCGTTGGGCAAGATACGCAATGGTAAAAAGTTTGATGTCCTTCAATCGATAGCGCGCAAGCACAATTTCTCTTTGTATGACAGTATCGAGGAGCTTCCGGAGGAGGAAGTTTACCTGATCATATATGGCTCAGATGAGTTCTTCCGTGTGGGTGACGGAGCTTTGAGCGAGATGGTCAACTGGCCGGGAGTAGTCGGAGATATTGAGGATAAGATTGTGTGTCCTGCTTGTGGAGGTACAAGGCTCAATGCGCAGACAAAGTGCTTCAAGATAGACGGAAAAGACATCTCAGAAGTGGGCGCGATGGAGATTTCCGCTCTTGCAGAGTGGCTTTCCGACCTGCATTTGAGACTGGATTCCAGACACAAGGCTATCGCCAGAGATATTATCAGGGAACTCAAGGATAGAGTGCAGTTTCTGCTCGATGTGGGCTTGGAATATCTGACGCTCAATCGTCCGGTCGCGACTCTTTCCGGTGGCGAAGGTCAGCGCATCAGGCTTGCGACCCAGATTGGTTCAAAGCTGGTAAATGTGATTTATGTCCTGGACGAGCCAAGTATCGGGCTGCATCAGAAGGATAACCGCAAGCTCATCTCATCTCTGAAGAAGCTTCGCGATGAGGGAAATACGGTGATTGTGGTTGAGCATGATGAAGAGACTATGTGCGCTGCAGACTGGATCGTAGATGTGGGTCCGGGAGCCGGTAAGGAAGGTGGAAATATCTGCTATAGCGGGCCTTTCAAGAGTGTATACAATTGCAATGAGACTCCAAAGACTAGGGCAGAGGGCAATGGTAAGTACCTGACACTCAAGGGTGCCAGGGGTAATAACCTGAAAAATGTCGATATCTCTTTTCCGCTGGGTAAGTTTATCGGCATCAGTGGTGTGAGCGGAAGTGGAAAATCTTCGCTCATCAACAGGACCTTGATGCCTATCCTCAAAGGCAAGTTTTATAACTATAAGACAAAACCACTTGCCTACGACTCTATTGAGGGGCTTGAGCATATAGATAAAGTGATCGAGATAGACCAGAGTCCTATCGGCCGTACCCCTCGCTCCAACCCTGCGACCTTTACTGCTGTCTTTAATGATATCAGGGCACTCTTTGAGGATACGCCTGATGCCAAGGTGCGTGGTTTCAAAGCTGGAGATTTCTCTTTCAATGTCTCGGGAGGCCGATGCGAGGAGTGTAAGGGCGCAGGCATTAAGGTGATAGAGATGAATTTCCTGCCTTCTGTGCACGTTCAGTGTGATGTGTGTGGAGGCAAGAGGTATAAGGAAGCTACACTTGAAGTCAAATATAAAGGAAAGAATATCAGCCAAGTGCTTGATATGCCGATCAGTGAGGCCTACGAATTCTTCAAGACTCATCCTAAGATAGCTCCTAAGCTGAAGGCAATGGTTGATGTGGGATTGGGATATGTCAGCCTGGGACAGTCGGCTGTGACGCTGTCCGGCGGTGAGAGCCAGCGCATGAAGCTCGCTTCCGAGCTGTTCCGCAAGGCGACAGGTAACACGCTTTATATGCTGGATGAACCGACCACGGGCCTCCATTTTGAGGATATCAAAGTATTGCTTTCTGTGCTCAGAAGGTTGGTGGATCAAGGAAATACCGTGATTGTCATAGAGCATAATCTGGATGTCCTGAAAAGCACGGATTATATATTTGATATGGGACCGGAAGGTGGAGAAAAGGGAGGATATGTCGTGGCTCACGGCACCCCTGAGCAGCTCGCAGACAATCCGGATTCGGTAACGGGCAAGTTCATTAAAGAAGTACTATAATATGACAAAGATTGAAGCCGCAAAACAGGAATACACAGATTGGTGTGAGGCTATCGGGATTGATAGCTTGGAGAAGCTCAAAGAGGTGCTTGAATCTGGAAATGCTATTGAGTTGATCAATCTCTGCGAAGCTCGTCAGGAGAGAAAATATGCGGAGGCTGCAGACCAGATCTTCTGGAACCGCAAGACCCGCCGTATCGTGATGATGTCGGGCCCTTCTTCTAGCGGAAAAACCAGCTCGTCAAAGCGCATAGCTCAACAAGCTAAAGTGCTGGGCCTCAATCCAAAAGTGATAGAGTTGGATAACTATTTTGTCAATCGCGTAGATACTCCTAGAGATGAAAACGGAGAGTATAATTTTGAGGCTCTGGAGGCAATGGATATCAAGTTCCTGGGAGAGCAGCTCTCGGATCTTCTTGCAGGCAAGGAGATTGAATTGCCGAAGTTTAATTTTGTGGAGGGCCGTCGCGAGATGACAGGAGAGAGGATGCGTCTGGAAGATAACGATATCCTCTTTATGGAAGGCATACACGCACTCAATCCGGCGCTCGTGCCAGGTATTGACCCGCATAGCATTTTCCGCATCTATATCTCAGCTCTGTCGGCCCTGCCGGGAGGAGAGAAGATTCATAATTCGACTACGGACAAGCGCCTTCTCAGGCGAATGGTCAGAGATAACCGCACCCGCGGCATGTCGCCTGAGGATACTATACTTCGCTGGCCGTCAGTGCGCAAGGGAGAGACAGAACATGTGTTCCCGTATGAGGAAAACGCCAACATTATATTCAACTCGTCAAATCTCTACGACCTCCCGCTGCTCAAATATTATGCGGAGCCGCTTCTGCACGGCATAGCCGAATCCTCGCCTGCCTATGAAAAGGCTCAGGCGTTGATAAAGTTTCTGGAGATTATCGTGCCTCTGCAGCCGCGCGAGATTGCAGCAATCCCGCCGACTTCGATTATGCGCGAATTTATCGGAGGTCAGACTCTTTAACTGATTGTATTGGAAGAAAGTACGATAGGCTCGAGCTCTTCTCTGTTGAGGGGTTCGAGCTCTTCTTTTTCGTTGAATGGCTCAAGGAATGGGTTTCCTGTCCTCTCGTTGTCAATTGTTGTAGATGGTCCGTGTCCCGGGAAGACCTCTGTCTGAGGAGGGAGGAGGATGAGCTTCTCCATGATGGAACGGATCTCGTCGTCGTATTCGCCGCCAGGCAGGTCGCTTCTACCGATTGAGCCGGCAAAAAGTGTGTCTCCTGAGATCAGGATGTCGTCATCCGCAAGATAAAAGCTCACGCTTCCGGGACTGTGGCCTGGTGTTGTGATGACTTTGATTTTAAGGCCGGCGAGCTCTAATTCTTGTCCGTCCTCGATTGTGGAAAATGCCCACGTTGTGTCTGGGGTATCCAGCCCGTATCGGCTGCCCATCTTCTCGCAATAGGCGAGCTGCTGCTCTTCGGCAGCGTGCATCAATACGCTTGCGTTGAAATCTTTCTGCAGGTCTTTCACTCCGAAGATGTGGTCAAAGTGTGCGTGTGTCAGCAGTACTGCTTCGACTTTCAGTCCTTGTTGCTGCAAGATGCTGTAGAAATGCTGTTTTTCTTCAGCTGTGCTGAAACCGGGATCGATTACGACACATTTGGAGTTACCCTCCTTGAATAGAGTGTATGTGTTGACTTGAAAAAGGTTATATGAGCAGGAGAATATCTTTGTCATCTGTTTTTGCTTTTGATGGCTCAAAATTACATAAGTTTTATTAAATTTGTCTAATTTATAAGATAGAAATGCACATCGGAATAGCGGGAAATATCGGTTGTGGAAAAACAACCCTGACGAGGTTGCTCTCGGCTCATTACGGATGGACTCCGAAGTATGAGTCGGTGACCTATAATCCATACCTTGAGGACTATTATAAAGACATCCCACGCTGGTCGTATAATCTTGAAACATACTTCCTTGCACAAAGGTTCAAGGATGTATTGGAGATAGCTTCTTCGGAAGAGGTGATCATTCAGGATAGAACCATTTTGGAGGGTGTCTATATTTTTGTTACAAACAATCTCGAGCAGGGAAATCTCTCGCAGCGAGACTATGAGACATATATGCAACTCTTTCAGTTGATGATGTCTATGGTCAGACCCCCTGATCTCCTCATCTATCTCAAGTCTTCTGTGCCTCACCTTGTTTCGCAGATTCAGAAGAGAGGAAGGGATTATGAGCAGAGCATCAGTCTGGAATATCTCTCGGGCTTGAATGAGAAGTATGAAAAGTGGATATCCGAATACACAGGAAATGTCCTGGTGATTGATGCCGATAATCTTGATTTTGAAAACAACCCGCAAGATTTTGCATCAATTACCGACAAGATTGATGCGGAACTCTTCGGTCTATTCAAATAATTACTAAATTTGTAAGAATAAATAAATTAGAAATATGCACATCGCTATTGCAGGAAATATCGGCAGCGGCAAGACTACTCTCACAAAAATGCTTGCTGCCCATTATGGTTGGACTCCTAAGTTTGAGTCTGTAGATTTTAATCCCTATCTCTCCGATTTTTATGAAGATATGTCTAGATGGTCATTTAATCTTCAGATCTATTTCCTGAACAAGAGATTCAAGGACGTTGTAGATATTACCAAGACAGACGATGTTGTGATTCAGGATCGCACTATCTACGAGGATGCCCGCATATTTGCCCCTAATCTTCACGATATGGGCTTGATGAGCACAAGAGATTTTGAGAACTATTCAGATCTTTTTGACCTGATGATGTCGCTGGTAGGTAACCCTGATCTCTTGATTTATCTCAGGTCGACAATCCCTAATCTGATCTCTCAGATTCAGAAAAGAGGACGTGACTATGAGAAAAGCATCCGTATTGATTACTTGACTGGTCTCAATGAGAAATATGAGGCTTGGATTAAAGATTATACCGGAAATCTTCTGATTATCGACGCCGACAATATCAAGTTTGGTAACAAAGCAGAGGATTTTGAGAAGGTGATCGATATGATTGATGCTCAACTTTATGGACTATTCCCCGCTACTAGGGACTAAATCTTATATTTTATGTCAAACACTAGACCTACAATCATCGACTTTGTCGAGAAAAATGTTGCCAAGTATAATGAAAAGACTTTCTTGCGTGAGAAAGTGGACGGAACTTGGGTTGAAACCTCTTTCAAGACTACTCTGGAGAAGAGTAAGCTGCTTGCAGCAGGTTTTATGGCTATGGGCCTCAAGAAAGATGACAAGGTGTCTCTCATCTCAGAGGGGCGAAATCAGTGGATCTTTACAGAGCTTGGTATTTTGTATGCCGGTGGTGTAAATGTTCCACTTTCTTTTAAACTTGAAAGTGACTATGATCTTACTTTCCGCATCAACCACTCAGATTCCAGATTTGTTGTTGCTTCTCAGAGCCAGATTGCAAAAGTAAGACGTGTAATAGACAAGTGTCCTGCGATAGAAAAAGTTATCGTAATGGACCAGATCGAGCTTCAGGAGGGAGAAATGTATCTTAGCGAGCTTTATGAGATGGGAGCTAAGTATATGGCCGAGAATCCTGGTGCCGTAGAAGAGAGAGCTGCTACTGTGAAACCTGATGATTATGCAAACATCAGCTATACTTCCGGTACTACAGCCGACCCTAAGGGTATCCTCCTTACTCATAGAAACTATACCGCAAACGTTGAGCAGGCTCGCTCCGTTGTGAAGATTGAAGAAGGCTGGACTATGCTCATCATCCTTCCTCTTGACCACTGTTTTGCACACGTTGCCGGTTTCTATACAATGATGAGCTATGGTGGAAGCATTGCTACTGTGCCTTGCGGAAAGAGCACAACCACTATCCTCAAAAACATTCCGACTTCTATCAAGGAAGTGAAGCCACACGTGATGCTTTCTGTGCCTTCGCTTTCTCGTAACTTCAAGAAGAACTTTGAGTCTGCAGTGGCTAAGAACAGCCCGATGGTTCAGAAGATATATAAATTCGGCGTCGAGCAGGCTATCACATATAACCGCGAATTCTATAATGCAGGAAAGCCTTGGATCAAGATGTTCTGGCGCAAGCCGATCATCAAGCTCATTGATAAGCTTGTGTTCTCTAAGATTCGCGAAGCGATGGGCGGCCGTCTCCAGTTCTTTACCGGTGGTGGTGCTCTTCTTGATATTGAGCTTCAGAGATATTTCTGCGCGATCGGTATTCCTATCTTCCAGGGATATGGTCTTTCGGAGGCTACTCCTGTAATCTGCGCCAACTCTGGTGCTGGCGCACGCTTCGGTTCTTCTGGTAAACTCGTTGTTCCTCTTGACGTGAAGATTTGTGATGAGGACGGCAAGGAAGTTCCTCTTGGAGAGACAGGTGAGATTGTAATCCGTGGTGAAAACGTGATGGCAGGTTACTGGAAGAATCCTGTAGCAACAGCTGACACAATCAAGGATGGCTGGTTGTATACTGGTGACCGCGGTTACCTCTGCAAGGATGATCCTACCTTCCTCTATGTAACTGGTCGTTTCAAGAGCCTTCTCATCGCTGCTGATGGTGAGAAATATTCTCCTGAGGGATATGAGGACAGCCTTGCTGACGGTTCTCCATTTATCGAAGAGTCAGTACTTTACAATAACCAGAGTCCATACACTGTAGTGCTTGTGGTTCCTAACCGTGCAGCACTTGCTGATTCTGCAAGAAAAGCTGGTCTTGACCCACTCAGTGTAGAGGGTAGAACTCACCAGTTGAAGGCTCTTCAGGGTGAGGTGGATTCATATCGTCCAGGCGGTAAGCATGCAGGCCTCTTCCCTGAGAGATGGCTTCCTGCTGCTATCATTGTATGTGATACACCATTCACTGAGCAGAACGGAATGCACAACTCGACTATGAAGATGGTTCGTGGAAAGGTTGAGAAGTTCTATGCTGATCGCATCGAATATGCAATGACAGCAGAGGGTAAGCAACTTCTTAATGAAAAGAACCTCGCTTCAGTACAAGAATAATCTAATAAAAACTAATAATCGTGAAAAAGACAAACACAGTAGCAATTGTAACAATGTTCTTCATCTTTGCGATGATTTCATTTGTTACAAACATGGCAGCTCCATTTGGTAATATTTGGGGTTACACCTACACTTGGGCCGGTATGATGGGCAATATGATGAACTTTGCAGCCTATCTCTTTATGGGTATTCCTGCAGGTAAGATGCTCACAACCGTAGGTTATAAGAAGACTTCACTCATCGCTCTTGCGGTAGGTTTTGTGGGCCTTCTTGTGCAGTTTATCAGTAGCAAGGTTGGCGCTGACGTAGCTGTATTTACAGTTCAGGGCCAGGTTGTTGCTCTTAACCTCATCATCTATCTCCTTGGTGCATTTATCTGCGGTTTCTGCGTATGTATGCTCAATACCGTGGTAAATCCTATGCTCAACATCCTCGGTGGTGGTGGAAATAAGGGTAATCAGCTCGTTCAGCTTGGTGGCTCACTCAACTCCCTCACAGGAACTCTTACTCCGTTCCTCGTAGGTGTACTCGTGGGTACCGTGAGTGACAAGACTTCTATGAGCGATGTTGCTCCTCTTCTTTTCATCGGTATGGCTGTGTTTGTGATTGCTTTTGTTATCATCAGCCGTGTCGCTATCCCAGAGCCAGCGCTTGAAAGAGCAAGAGCTGCCGCTGCATCTGGTGCCCCAATCGTGAAGAATCAGCATAGTGCATGGTCTTTCCGTCACTTTGTGCTTGGTGCAATCGCAATCTTCTTCTATGTCGGCATCGAGGTTGGTATCCCTGGCGAGCTCAACTTCTATCTCAGCCAGCCAGTAGAGAAGGGTGGTATCGGATTTGAGGGTTCTGCAGCTATTGCCGGTACTCTTGTGTCTGTATACTGGCTCCTCATGCTTTGCGGTCGCGTGCTTAGCGGCGTTGTCAGCACAAAGGTATCTACCCGCACTCAGATGATTTTTGTATCATCACTTGCAATCGCATTGCTCCTTATCGCTATCTTCCTTCCTGAAAGCATCACTATCGCATTTAAGGCTGGTGTAGTGCCTCTCAAGTGTCTCTTCATCGCTCTTTGCGGATTCTGTACTTCAATTATGTGGGGTGCAATCTTCAATCTTTGCGTTGAGGGTCTTGGCAAGTATACAGAGCAGGCTTCAGGTATCTTTATGATGCTTGTAGTAGGTGGTGGTTTGATGCCTCTCGTGCAGAATAACCTAGTTGTTCCTGCAGTGGGTTATATCAACAGCTATTGGTTTATTATTGCTATGCTTGCATTCCTCCTTTACTATTCAGTATGGGGTTGCAAGAATGTTAATAAGGACATTCCAGTAGAGTAATGGTAGAACAGTTTGTAGTCGGTGTTGATGTCGGTGGACAGACTTCAAAGATTGGAGTAGTCAACGCCGCCGGTGAAATATTATCGCAATCAGTGATCCGTAGCGACGTCTACGGATCTGATGCTGATGCGTTTTTATCCGCTTTGGCAGACGCCATAAAGGCAAATATTGCCGATAGCGGCAAGGAAGGTCAGATCAAGGGCGTGGGCGTGGGTGCTCCAAATGCCAACTATTACACTGGCACAGTCTCCTATGCACCAAACCTTGCTTGGGCGGCAGATAAGGAAGTTAAGTTTGCTGAAGAGCTTTCAGCGAAGCTTGGCGGCATCCCTGTCATTCTTACCAACGATGCCAACGCGGCAGCGGTAGGTGAGATGACCTATGGCGTGGCTCAGGATCTCAAGCATTTCATTATGATAACTCTTGGCACAGGTGTCGGCAGCGGTATCATTGTAAATGGTCAGCTTCTGTATGGCCACGATGGATTTGCCGGAGAGCTGGGACATACAAAGGTTCAGGAGAACGGCCGTCTCTGCGGATGCGGTGGAAAGGGTTGCCTTGAAGCCTACTGCTCAGCTACAGGCGTAGCTAGAACAGCACGTGAGATCCTTGATACAACGGAAGAACCTTCGCTCCTGAGAAGCCTAGATAATATCACATCTAAGGATGTATATGATGCAGCCAAGGAGGGTGATGCGGTGGCTATGAAGATATTTGACTTTACAGCACGTCTGCTTGGCAAGAGTCTTGCAAACTTTGTATCATTCTCATCTCCGCAGGCAATTGTGCTTTTTGGCGGTCTCGCAAGGGCAAAGGAGTTTTTGTATGAGCCGATGATGGAAGCAATGAATGAGAATCTCCTTCATCAGTGGAAAGGAAAGATCCAGATTTTGTTCTCTAGCTTGAAAGAGTCTGATGCTGCAATTTTAGGAGCTTCTTCACTCGCTTGGTAGAATTTTTTTAAAACATTAAAAGATATGAAAATCGCAAAGTATTTTGCTGCCCTTGTTTTGGGCATTGCAGTTGTGGCTTGTAACACAAACAAGCCAGAGGTAGTAACAGAAGGTGAGCAGGCATCTGCTAAGGTTATGAAAGCAGCAGATTACCTTCCATCAAAGGCAACTGTTGATTCAGTGAGCTATCTTATCGGTGTAAACTTCGGTAGCTTTATCAAGGGTTATGATTTCGGTGAGGTTAATTATAGCCAGATGATGAAGGGTATGAAGGATTTTATCGCTGCTGAGGGTGATCCAATGAATCCAGACTTCGGTAAGCAGTTCAAGGTTGATCCTAACCTTCTTAATGATATGTTCAATACATATCTCCAGAACAGACAGAACTATAAGTCTCTCAAGAATCAGGAGGAAGAGACTGCATTCCTTGAGAAGAATGCTTCTAAGCCAGGTGTTCAGGTAACTGCTTCAGGTCTTCAGTATGAGATTATTGAGCAGGGTAGCAATGACAATGTTCCAGGTCCAAGTGATATGGTTGCTGTAACCTATGTAGGTAAGCTTCTTGACGGAACTGTATTTGATCAGACAGAGGAAGGTCAGGAGCCTATCAGCTTTAACCTTGACGGTGTGATCCCAGGATGGACAGAAGGTCTCCAGCTCATCGGTGAGGGTGGTAGAATCAAGCTTTATATCCCTTCAAGCCTTGGTTATGGTCCACAGGGTTTCAACCAGATTCCTCCTTATGCTGTGCTTGTGTTTGATGTTACACTTCACGGCGTATCAAAAACTGAAAGCGTTCCAGTAGAGTAATATTCAACGCAAAAGAAAAGGACTAAGTCTTGTGGCTTAGTCCTTTTTTTTATTCATCGGCGTCATAGATCAACTCGTCTTCGCCGTCCTCATCTTCCTCTTCGGCATCTTC
>JAFNUQ010000102.1 GCA_017383945.1 Bacteroidales bacterium
ACTCGGTCAAAAACCAACAATCAAGAAGACAATGTCTTTGAAGTCAACAAGATAGCGGCAGAAGAAATTGCTCGTCAGTTGAGACTCAGAGATATGGGTGGAATCATCATCGTGGACTTCATTGATATGGATAATGTCGAGCATCGCAATGAACTCTTCAAATTTATGAAGGAGTTGATGGATCAGGACAGAGCAAAACATAGCCTGCTCCCATTGACGAAGTTTGGCTTGATGCAGATTACTCGTCAGCGCATACGCCCTGTGACAGAGATCAACACTACCGAGAAATGCCCTTTGTGCCACGGTACAGGCAAGATTGCTTCAACAGTTGTTATTGATGAAGAAATCGAGAGAACGATCGCTGACCTGGTTGAAAAAGGACATAAGCAGTTTACGATAAGAGTAAGTCCTATCTTAGGTGCCTACCTTAGCAGAGGATTTAATTCTTATATATGTAAATGGAAACGCAAGTACAAGTGCAAGGTCAGATTGATTGAGATGACCGAGCACAGCATCCTGCAGTATGAAATTATCGACGAAAAAGGAAGGGTTCTCTAGGAGAGCCCTTCCTTTTTCTGTATTAATCAGAGTTGATTATTCGTACTGACCTGATGGGTTCTTTGTGTCGCGTACAGCAACATCCCATATCTTGCAGCAGAGATCTTTACCATCTGGACCCTCAACATAGAGTGTCACTACATAGCGTGCATTGTCACGAGCATACTCGTGTACCGGATTCTGCTCTGTTGATGTTGTTCCATCGCCGAAATCCCACTTCCAAGATGTGATATTGCCGTGGCTCTTGTCGCGGAATGCTACGACTCTGCTATTGTCAATCACTGTGTGAGTCCATGCGGCCTCAACCGGCTTTCTGAGGTTCTCCTCAAGAGGCATCAATGTAAAGAGACGCTGCATAGATGCGTTGCCAAACATTCTGTGATGAGGTGAGAGGTTCCAGAAACCGTTGTTTCCACGTCCTCCATCATAGTCGATAACTGCCCAGCAAAGACCAATCTTCTTGCCCTCATAGAGCTTAGACTCTGTAGAGAACTGAGGGCCATCAGGACTTGCGTGGTCAAACGGAGTGATATAGAACTCAAACTTCAATGTGCCAGCCTCTCCGTGCTTGAAGTCGTAGCTGTAGGCGTAGTTGGCATATGGAAGTTCCTTGAGCCACTGCTGCACACCCCAGGCCATAGTCCAAGATTTACCAGGAGTTGGAGGGGTCATGATGTGGTAGTTCTGTGCGTGTACATTCTGAAGTGTGAAGAAAGCATCAAATCTGCTGAGTACCTCAGAATTAAGACGGAACTCATCAACGTGAGGACCACCAGACAAGTCACCATCTACAACGATTTCAAATGTGTCATTGCGAAGTCCAAGCTGGTCAAAATCCCAATAATCATCATAGGCCTCATAGTAGAAATAAAGTCTGTTGAGACCTTCTACCCAACCTACCTTTACCTTGATATCAAGGGTGGATTTGTTGATACCCTTGTGCTTGCGGCTATCGTCCCACATCTCTTCTGTCGGCACGATATAGCTGTCCGGTACTATATCCCAGTCAGAAAACTCTCCATCGATACGAGGGATGGCAAGTCTAGGGAACTGGAATACCTTGAATCCAGGTTCTGTTACTTGTACTGATGTGTCTGTGCCAGATTTATCCTGTGCATAGATATTTACTGGCTGTGCAATAATAGCAGTACTGCCGCTAAGCAGCAGTACTCCCAATAAAAGTTTAAATAATCTCATATTAATAATTGTAAAGCTCTACCTTGATGAAGCTTGGGTTAGGTGTGCCGAAATTGAGGCCCTGTCCTGAATAACCCTCATCAATAGCATAAAGGATATCATAGCGGAGCTGAATCTGGTCACCATTGAGCCAACGACCCTCAATCCACTCGCCATCCTGGTAATCACCCTCAACAACCTTTGCAAGTCCTACTGTGCCCTTGCCGTCTGTTGGGAGGAATGTCACTCTGACATTTGAACCAAGAACAGTAAAGTTGTCCTCGCTATCCTGGATGATTACAGCATAGCCCTGAGCGTTAGGGTTGTATGTGCCACCTGTGAGCTGTGGAGCACCACCATTTCTGCGGCCGCTTGAAACGAGCTCAACCTCAACGATGTACTTGCCCATAGTGTATGCTTCCTTAACCTTGAATGGATCTGAACCCTTTACCCAAGCACCGTGGATTCTACCTTCTGCCTGAGCATCGAGGATGATCTTAGAAGCGTTGTCAGCTTTCTTATAGAATGCATTGAATGTGTCATTTGATGGAGCTGTAGCGCTGCTCTCAAAACCAAATGGAGAATATCCGATAGCACCACATTCGCCGATAGCATAAGCAGCATTGGCTGCGCCACCCTGACCTGCTCTTGACTCAGGAATGAATACAGGATTGCCGCTGCGAGAGTACATCTGGAGGATCTCAGGGAAGTTGCTGAGGTAGATGTCTGGTGAGAGGATGTCAATAGCTGGAGCTGCTGCACGATAGATGTCGTGGTTCTGAGCCTGAGGGCCACCTGAAGGGTAGTTGCCAGGACGCGTGTCTTCTGGCTGCACGATCCATGCATTTACAAATGTAGGAAGAGCATAAACTGCCTTACCAGCCTCAGATACTTTATTCATATATGATGCGTAGTTCCAAGCCATGAAGATCTCGTCTGTGCGGTCGTTCTTTCCGAAGACTTCCTCCCAAGTACCGATTGTCTTGCATCCGCTCTTCTCCCAAGCAGAAAGTGTCTCAGGAAGGAGCTGATCCTTGTGGTCAACAAGATACTTGATGAGCTCAGCTGGTACCTGACCTGCAAATGCCTCATTTGCAGCTTCGCAGTAGTCGCGAGTCCATCCGTGAAGACCCACCTCGTTCTGCATCTGGATCATGATCACGGTCTGCTCTACTGAGTCAACAGCCTTGATGTGCTCCATCATAGCAGCATAGGCTCTTGCGTCTGCATCGCGAGTCTCTGCGCAAAGAGTGCTGAGGATAGGAAGTTTATCGCCAGCCTTAGTCTTGGCAGGGAAGTATTTGTCATTGTTCTTCTTTACCCAAGTTGGATGGTAGCTGCTCATGCCGTTTTTCCAGCTGCCGAACCAGAGGATAGAAAGCTTGAGATCGTGCTCTCTTGCGTCTGCAATCAACTGGTCAACTACAGTGAAATCAAACTGACCTTCAACAGGTTCAACCTGCTCCCAGCTCACAACGGCGAGAACAGTGTTTACGCCTGATTCCTGGAGAGCATCCCAATATGGAGCCATATAGCTCTGGCTAGATGAAGATGAATTGCCGAGCTCGCAAGCGAGTGCGAGGTATGGCTCTCCCTTAACGATGAGCTGAGTTACATTGCCTCTCTTCTCAAGATGAGGAGCTGGATAAGTAGTCTGTTCTACCTTTGGAGAACAAGACACAAGTGCTGCCATAGCAACACACAATGCTGAAAAGATGGTTTTTTTCATAAGATTATAGATTGTTGTTATTAGTTTCAGGTCTTAATTACTTTCAAATATACAAAAAAATACTAAAAATTTTTAGTGAGCCTATTGTATGTTTAAAAATTATTCATACCTTTGTATATGTAATTTAGAATTATTCAAAATAAGCAACACAAAAACTAGTATTGATATGGAAAAGAAATTTAGATGCCTTGTATGTGGTTACGTACACACTGGAGAGAATCCACCAGCAGAATGCCCAGTATGCCATGTTAAATCAGACAAGTTCAAAGTCGTAGAGGAGACTGGATCAAAGTGGGCTTGCGAGCACAAGATTGGTGACGGTATTGTAGATGATGCTGAGGTTACCCAGGGACTCAAGGATCATTTTATCGGTGAGTGTACAGAGGTAGGTATGTATCTCGCTATGAGCCGTCAGGCTGAAAGAGAAGGCTATCCTGAGATCGCTGACGCTTTCAAGAGATATGCATACGAAGAGGCTGAGCACGCTGCTAAGTTTGCAGAGCTCCTCGGTGAGGTAGTATGGGATACAAAGACTAACCTTGAGAAGAGAGCAGAGGCTGAGGCTGGTGCTTGTGAGGGAAAACTTGCAATCGCTACACGTGCAAAGCAGCTTGGCTATGATGCTATCCACGACACAGTACACGAGATGGCTAAGGATGAGGCTCGTCACGGTGCAGGTTTTGCAGGACTTTTGAAGAGATTTTTCAGTAAGTAGTCTATTATAAATCAAAGATGTCGCTATGTCTTGTGGACGTGGCGACATTTTTGTTTATATTTGTGATTATACCATTTACTATCTTTATGAAATCTATCAATATTATTATTTTAGGCCTTGTGCTTTTATTCAGCTCTTGTAGTGAGAGCACTCAGGATCTCACCATCAGTTTTGAGGATTCTCCAAGAATATTGTCTGAAAGCTATTTCCAGCTTGGTACAGCTGTCAATCCGGAAGGAGAAACTCTTTTTGTCAACGATCAGAGTCTTGTGCTTAATGGCAGCAATATCCTTCCTGTTATGGGAGAATTTCACTACTCAAGATATCCTGAAAACGAGTGGAGAAATGAACTTCTCAAGATGAAGTCAGGCGGTATAAACATTATTGCAACCTATGTCTTCTGGATTCATCACGAAGAGTTGAAAAGAAAATATGACTGGACTGGTCAGCGCAATCTTCGCAAATTTATTGAGATATGCGATGAGCTTGAACTTCCTGTCGTATTGCGCATAGGACCTTGGGCACACGGCGAATGTCGCAATGGTGGATTTCCTGAGTGGATGGCGCAGAGCGGATTGCAACTTAGAAGCAACGATCCTCGCTATCTGACTGAGGTAGATAGGTGGTATAGGCAGATTGCCGCTCAGGTAAAAGGTCTGATGTGGAAAGATGGCGGCCCTATTATCGGCGTTCAGCTTGACAACGCATACCGCGGCCCCGGCTCGCACCTTGAGAAGCTCAAGTCCATTGCCGTGAAGCACGGTTTTGATGTTCCTCTTTATACTCGCACAGGCTGGCCTAACCTCACAGGTCCTATTACCTATGGCGAGATTCTTCCTCTCTATGGTGATTATGTGGACGGTTTCTGGGACAGAACCCTGGATGAGATGCCTGGTGACTATCCTAAGTGCTATATTTTCAGAGCTTTCCGTAACTCTACAGTGATTGCTACAGAGCAGCTTCCTTCGGGATCTTCAATAGATACTGCAGAAGATATGAAGTATCCATACTTTACTTGCGAGCTTGGTGGAGGTATGCTTCCAAGCTACCATAGACGCATAAATATAGATCCAATGGATATATATTCTATGCTGCTGGTAAAAGTGGGTTCAGGCAGTAATCTTCCAGGATATTATATGTATCACGGAGGAACAAATCCTGAGAGCAAGCAGACCTATCTAAATGAGATGCAGGCAACTTTGATGACCAACTACAATGACTTGCCGATGATGACATATGACTATCAGGCTCCGCTGGGAGAGTTCGGTCAGTCAAGTCCACATTATCATATGCTCAGACGCCTTCACCTCTTCCTTGCAGACTTCGGCTCGGAGATGACTACGATGCAGTCAGTGCTTCCTGAGCAGTATTCTCCTGATGCTCAGTGTGATTCGCTTGTCAGATGGTCTGTGAGAACAAACGGACATAGTGGTTATATCTTTGTCAATAACTATCAGAGACTCAAGAGTCTTTCTGATAAAGAAAATGTGAGATTTAACCTGAATCTTCCGGAAGGACAGCTTCAGGTCCCATCAAAA
>JAFNUQ010000103.1 GCA_017383945.1 Bacteroidales bacterium
ATACTTATCAAGAGCTACTACCTCCACTCCATATCTCTGAAGTTCAAGAGCTACTTCTTTTCCAAGTTCACCAGATCCGCAGAGAACCGCCTTTTTTCCTGATTTTGTAAATGTTGTACCAATGTTTGCCATAGCTTTTTCTTTAAAATTTCAGATATCACACAAAGATAAAAACCTCTTTTGAATATGCCAAAACTAAAACAACAAAAAAATAAGCGCAGTCGAAACTGCGCTTATTCTATAATTTTCAGACACTACTAGAAAGTAAGTATCACTGCACGATTCATTTCTGGTTTTCCATCAGCCTCTACAACCTCTGATTTCATCACTACTTTTTCTGGAGAAATACCATACTTCTGAGTCAACAAATCATACACATATTTTGATCGTGCCTCACTGAGAACCTGATTTCTCTCCATTGTACCGGTATTACTATCAGCGCTTCCCATAAGAGTAACATTCAACTTATCAAGGTTACCCTCCTTAGCTAGAACGCTCTGCATAAAAGAATCAAGATGCTGCAACTCTGTCTCTGTGAGAACAGACTGGCCAATTTCGAAGTATACTGCAGTAGTTCCAATCTCCTTAGTTTCAGACTTAGCCTCTTCTGGTCTCTTTCTAAGCTCAGCAACCTCAGCTGCAAGAGCCTCATTTTCCTTAGCAAGTTTTGCCTTATCAGCTTCAAGTGCCTCATTTGCAGCTGCAAGGGCTGCTGCTGTAGCTGCAGCTGCCGCAACCTTGTCTGCATCTTCCGGATTGTGATAGTTAGCGGCACGATCCCAATTTGTTCTAAAGAGGTTTACTGCTACACCTACAGTTGCTGTCAGGTTTGTAGTGCAATCAAACTTAGCTGCGTGAAAACGGCCATTTGCAAACATTGAACGAATATCCAATGTCACATTTACTCTCTCATGAACGCGAATATTATTCAAGAGACCGACACCTGTGCCAAATTCTCTATCGGCAGTCTTATCTGCTATGCCCTTGCTTGTACCGACGAGGAAACCTGTCTGAAGATAAGGAATGAAATTCCAAAGACGAGTCTCTTTATAGCCACCTATGGCGTTTGAAATGTTCCACATCAAATCACCATGAATGTATGTGAAACCATACTTGGTCTTATACATATTCTTCTCTGTATCAAGCTCTGTTCCGAACATATTAGCCACTGGAGACCAGATTGAGCCAGTGATACCAGTGTATCCGAGTCTAACACCAACACATGGAGTGATCCACTTTCCCACATAGATATCCAAAGCCGGAGATACTGCAGTCTTATATTCTTTATGGAATGGCAATGTAATACCACCTGCCACACCGACAAAAGTGTTATCTACAAACTTATTTGTCAAATAAGGTCCGCGAACCACCTTGCCATTCTCATCTCTGTTACCATCCTCCTGCGCGAATAGCGGAGATGTAAATGATGCTGAAAGCGCAATCACAGCTGCTACAGCAAAGAATTTAATAGCCTTCATAAATTTATTTTTTACTTTTATTACTTCTGTCTTTATAATCATACAAATATAGGCCATATTTTTCAAGTCAACAAATAAAAACGGAAAAAGCGCAGTATAACACACTGCGCTCAAACTTTTATGTAACACAAACTAGAATGAAAGTATTACCGCACGGCTCATTTCAGGCTTCTCTGCAGCCTTTACAACCTCTGATTTCATCACAAGTCTGTCCGGAGAAATGCCATATTTCTGAGTCAGCAGATCATAAACATACCTGGATCTGGCCTGACTGATCATCTGATTTCTCTTCATCGTACCTGTATTACTGTCAGCACTACCCATCAGAGTAACATTCAACTTGGTAAGTTTATCCGCCTGGGTCAAAAGGCTTTGTGCAAAGAAATCAAGATGTTTGAGCTCTTTCTCGCCCAACTCTGTCTTGCCGATTTCAAAGAACAGGACAGCAGGCTCCATTGCATTAAAGAAATCAGTATAACTTGGACGTGTGGCCAAGGTGTCCTTCAAACTGTTATTTTCCTTCTGGAGTGCCTGACTCTTCTTACTTAACATCTGCGTATCATTTGCCAATGCGATATTGGCCACTTCCAAAGCTGCCATTGCTGTCTCAAGCGCATCAACACGCTCTGCATTCACGAGCTCAATGCCTTCTATAATAGTTGATGCACGAGCAAATCCAGGAAGGCCGAGATTCACAGCTATTCCTGCTGTAACTGAAGGAACGACGGCTGGCCCTGATTGTCCCACTGCCCTGCCGTTTACCACGATAGCCTTCATATCAATGAAGAGATCCAGACGATTGGATAGTCTTAGATTATGCAGAAGACCAGCACCTGCAGCTATCTCGTTATCAGCAAAGTCACTGCCCTGCATTGCATAAGATCTATAATATCCGGCGTGCAGATATGGAACAAAGTCCCAGAATCGTGTCTGTTTATAGCCGCTCACAGCATCTGAAAAATTCCAGAGAAGGTCACCATGGATATACATATAACCGAACTTCTGGTCATCAAACTTGGTAAATATTCCCTGATAACCGGCTCTCATACCTACTGAAGGTGTGAACCATTTACCGAAATTTGCATCGATGCTAGAACCGATTGCAGGTGTGTATTGATCAAGAAGGAAGAGATTTATACCACCACCGACTCCGATAAACCAGTTATCCCCGAATCTGTTAGTCAGGTATGGACCTCTGACAATTCTGCCAATTTCATCCCTATTGTTGTCTTCCTGAGCTTTCGCTTCAGGGGCTGTCATCATCACAACAGCCATGAGAGTCAATGCTCCC
>JAFNUQ010000104.1 GCA_017383945.1 Bacteroidales bacterium
GAAGAAAGTACTTTTGACCTTGGCCCTGGTGGTAGGTTTGCCACTCTTGGCTTCTGCGGCCCCAGAAGAGGGACGCCTTCTCCGCTTCCCAACTATCGGTGGAGAAAAAATCGTTTTCACATATGCAGGTAACCTTTATAGCGTGGATATCGATGGCGGTGTAGCGACAAAGCTCACTTCACACGTAGGTTACGAGAGTTTCCCTAAAATTTCACCGGACGGCAAAAGTATCGCATTTACAGGCCAATATGATGGCAACACAGAAGTCTACACCATCCCTATTGAGGGCGGCGAGCCTAGCCGTCTGACCTACTCTGCTCTTGTGGGCAGAGATCAGGTGGGCGAGCGAATGGGACCTAATAATATAGTGATGGGCTGGACTCCTGATGGCAAGCAGATTGTCTATCGCAGCAAGCAGCACACATTCAGCGGCTTGCGAGGCAGTCTGAAGAAGGTTTCTGTCCGTGGCGGCGTGAGCGAGACTATCCCTACTTCAGAGGGTGGTTTCTGCTCATATTCGCCGGATGGCAAGAAGCTCGCGATGAACAGAATGTTCCGCGAATTCCGCACTTGGAAATACTATCGCGGAGGTCAGGCTGACGAGATCTGGATCAACACAGTGGGCACAACCAAGCTGGAGAAGATCACAGACAACGACGCTCAGGATATTTTCCCTATGTGGGTGGGCAGCGAAGTCTTTTATATGTCTGACCGCGACAGGACTATGAACCTTTTTGCCTATGACACAAAGACAAAACAGACTCGCAAGGTGACCAACTTTACTGAGTATGATTGTAAGTTCCCTTCTCATTCGCAGGATTATATCGTGTTTGAGAATGGCGGTTACATCTATAAATATGACGTAAAGAAAGGTGGCGAGCCACAGAAGGTAACTATCTATCTTGCTGACGATAACGTATACAGCCGCAGCGAGTTCCGCAACGTTTCTTCACTGACAAGCTATGACCTCTCTCCAGATGGAAAGAGAATCATTGCTACAGTGAGAGGAGATCTTTTCTCTATCCCTGCCGAGAATGGTCCTGTTTATAACCTTGATTATTCTCCAGAGTCACACGAGAGAGAGGCTACTTGGAGCCCTGATGGCAAGTACCACGCTTGGCTTTCAGACAAGAGCGGTGAATATCAGGTATACCTTGCACCTGCAGACAATTTTGCAGCAGCAAAGGCTGTAACATCGTTTGACAGCGGTTATCTTTCTAATCTTTATTGGAATCCTGACGGCAAGAAACTCTACTTTACCACTGGCAGAAGAGATGTGTGGGAATACAATGTAGAGACAGCAAAGCTTGAGAAGATTCTTCAAAGCGAGCAGGGTTCATATAGCGCATTGAGATTTACAGCAGACGGTTCTTGGGCAGCCTACACAACTTCCCTTGCCAATGATTATTCTGCTGTATTCCTCTTTGATGTAGCCAAGCGCAAGAGTTATCAGGTTACTGACCGTTGGTACAACTCTTCTTCTCCAATGCTCACAGCTGACGGAAAATATCTCTTCTTCACTTCAGATAGAGACTTCCGTTCTCAGTATTCTGCAGTGGAATGGAATGCTTCATACAACGTGAGCAGCTATCTCTTTGTTGTTCCACTCGCAGCAGATACTCCTAATCCTCTGACAGCTAAATCTGACGAATATTCAACAGAGAAAGCTGCTGAAACCCCTGCAGAGCGACCTGGTCCTGGTGGCAAGGCTTCTCCTAAGGCAGCAGCCCCTGTAAAGGTTGATATTGAAGGCATAGCTCAGAGAATCACTCCTCTTCCTCTTGGTGCAGGCAGATATTCGCTTGTATATGCCGACAACACAAAGGTTTACTTCCGTGGATTCGGCGGTAGCCCGATGGCTGGCGGCCCTCGTGGCGGCGGCGCTTCGGCTGCAGCACTCAAGGTGTTTGATGTGACTACTGGCAAGGTGACCGATGGTCCGGCTTACTACCCTGCAGCATTGACTGCGGACGGCAAAAAGGCGCTGATCCGCGAAGGCGCAGATTATAAGGTTGTCAACTTCGGCAGCCCGGCTGGAAGAGCAGGAAGCGTGCCTGTAGACGAGATCGACCTCGTAATCAACCATGAGAAAGAGTGGAAGCAGATCTTTGACGAGAGCTGGCGCATCACCCGTGATGGTTTCTATGTTGAGAATATGCACGGAGCTGACTGGGATGCAGTACACAAGAAGTATTCGCAGCTTCTTCCTTATGTTAAGCATCGTGAGGATCTAAGCTACCTCATCGGCGAAATGATTGGCGAGCTCAATGTGGGTCACGCCTACATCACTTCGGGTGAGACTCCTGAAATCCCTCGCATTGCTACCGGTCTTCTTGGCGCTGAGTATTCGCAGGATGTCAAGACAGGCGCTTTCCGCATTGAGAAGATTTTCCGCGGCGCATCTTGGGACGAGACACTCATCTCTCCTCTTGCACAGCCAGGAGTTAATGCTAAGGTTGGCCAGTATATCACTGCAATCAACAATATCCCTGCTAGCGCACTCTCTGAGCCAGGTCAGGCTCTCGTGGGCAAGGCAGGCAAGACAGTGGCTGTAACTATTGCCGACAATGCTGCCGGCAAGAACGCACGCACAGTCTATGTAAAACCTGTTTCTGATGAGTCTAACCTCGCTTACTACGAGTGGGTTCAGACAAATATTGAAAAGGTGGAAAAGATGTCAGGCGGTCAGATCGGATATATTCATATTCCTGATATGAGCACAGCAGGTCTTGATATGTTTACAAAGCTCTACTATGCTCAGCTTGACAAGAAGGCTCTCATTATCGACGACCGCATGAACGGTGGCGGTAATGTCTCTCCAATGATTCTTGAGAGACTTCAGAGAGAAGTATATCGCGTGAGTATGTACCGCAATGGTGCCAATAAGCCAGTTCCTAATGAGGCTTTCTATGGCCCTATGGTATGCCTCATCGATAAGTATTCGTCTTCAGACGGCGATCTCTTCCCTTATGGCTTCCGCAAGCTCGGCCTCGGCAAACTCATCGGTATGCGCTCTTGGGGCGGTATCGTGGGCATCTCAGGTTCAAAGAGATTTGTGGATGGTCAGGATATGCGCACTCCTTTCTTCACTTCATACTCAA
>JAFNUQ010000105.1 GCA_017383945.1 Bacteroidales bacterium
GCTGTTGACTATCAGATCGCAAGAGGTATCAACTTCCTTGAGTTTATGTTCTGGATGGCAGGTTCTCAGAGACCAAACTGGATGACAGATCCACGTATGAAGGGCCTCAACGAGTACACCAACAGAGCTACATATCTCTTCTCTGTGGGCAAGCCAGGCGCAAAGGTAGCTATGTACTACCCTAGCTCAACATTCTGGCTCAACAATCAGGCTGTCAATGATGATCTTGTAAATGCAGCTCACATCCTCCTTCAGAACCAGAAGGACTTTGACTGGGTTGATGATGATGCGTTTACAGAGGCTCTTGAGGTTGTAGAAGGCGGCTTCAAGAACATGAGCGGACAGACCTACAACACTCTCGTCATCCCTTCTTGCGACGCTATCAAGATCTCGACCTGGGAGAAGATCAGAGAGTTTGCTCAGGCCGGTGGTACAGTCCTCTTCTGGGGAAGAAAGCCAACTATGCTTGTCGGTAAGACCTTTATGAACCCTATGCCAGTGCCAGACGCACCAGAGTGGTTATATGAGCCATCATTAAGCTGGACAGCACGCGTGGCTTCTGCAATGCCAAGCCCTGAGTTTGAGATTGTTAAGCCTGCCCCTGTTCCTGGTCAGAGACCTGCACGCAGAGCACCAGGCGAAGTCCAGAAGGCTGACCCTAATACATTCATCAACTACTCTCGCAGAGTGATCGACGATGCAGAGTTCTTCTTCATCTTCAACGAAGGCGAAGAGAGCTGCACATTCAAGGCTGACCTCTGCAAGACTGGCGAAGTGAAGAAGTGGGATGCTAATACCGGCGAAGTGAGCCCATTTGAGGCTAGCACAGTAAACGGCAAGACCCGCATCGAGATGACACTTGCTCCATGGGAGAGCGTAATCATCTCCATCAAGTAATCCCTACGGACAACATAATACCTAAAAAGAGCGGCCTTGATGGTCGCTCTTTTTGTCCCTGGTTATATGTAACTTATCTTAGTTCTCGAGTTCTGATACAATGTGCATTGTGTCTCTTGCGATCATGAGCTCCTCGTTGGTTGGGATGAGAGCTACCTTCACGCTTGAATCAGGTGTTGAGAGCATAGCCTCGTTGCGAGAGTTCTCATTAACCTCATTATCAATCTTAACTCCCATAAATGAGAGATTCTCACAGATATGACGACGGAGGCGTGGGTTATTCTCGCCGATACCTGCTGTAAAGACGATAAGGTCTACACCGTTCATCTCAGCGATATAAGAACCGATGTTCTTGATTGTATCGTAGGTGAGTTTCTTGAGCACGATCTTAGCTCTCTGATCACCCTCAAGAGCGAGGTCATTGAGGTCGCGGAGATCTGAAGTCTTGCCTGAAAGTCCGAGGAAACCGCTCTTCTTGTTCATAACATCAGTCATCTGGTCTGGAGTGAGACCTTCCTTCTTCATAAGGAAAGGAACGATGCTGGCGTCGATGTTACCACAGCGTGTACCCATGATCATACCTTCAAGTGGAGTAAAGCCCATTGAAGTATCTACTACCTTACCGTTCTCAATAGCTGTAATCGAGCTACCATTGCCAAGGTGGCAAGTGATGATCTTTGAGTTGTTGATGTCGATACCGGCAAACTCAGCACCTCTCTGAGATACATACTGGTGAGATGTTCCGTGAGCACCATAACGACGTACCTTATACTTAGTATAGTACTCATATGGAAGCGCATACATATAGGCATACGGCTTCATTGTCTGGTGGAACGCTGTATCAAAAGTCACAACCTGAGGTACCTCTGGAAGCACATTCTTGATTGCATCGATACCGAGAAGGTGAGCAGGATTGTGAAGTGGAGCGAGGTCGCAGCAGATCTTGATCTTCTCGATCACGTCCTCATCTACAAGCACACTGCCTGAGAAGAAGTCAGCACCCTGCACGATACGGTGACCTACAGCCTCGATATCGTCAAATGTCTTGAGCACACCGTGATTTGGATCTACAAGGGCCTCAAGAACGAGCTTCATACCCACTGTATGATCTGGGATTGGAAGTGTCTGACTATAAGGCTCTTTTCCTGTAGGTTTGTGGGTGATGCATCCGTCAGGAAGACCAATTTTCTCAACAAGACCCTTGGCAAGAAGGTCATAGACATTGTCGCTCTTCATATCAAGAAGCTGATACTTCACTGAAGAGCTGCCGCAGTTGATTACAAGTACTATCATATTAAGTTAATCGATTAATTCTATAGTTATCTGACAAAATTACAAAATATTTGGGTAATATTTGAGGAAAATAACTTGAACTTTGAAAACTTCGTTTACAATCTGCCTCGCCTTCATCGCAGGCATAGGAATTATCGCATTTTCTCCTTTGCAAGAGCCTGTCCTCTGCATTATTGCGGCGGCGGGTCTGTGCACTGCCGGTGCCTCGCTGCTGCTTGCATCGCAGAGGGGACGCAACAGGAATGCACTGCTGCTAGCTGCTTTCTGCGCGGGAGTATTTGCAAGCGCCAGCGCGCTGATTTCCATATCCGGAAGCTCTCAGATACCTCCCCTTCTTGCCAAGGCAAATGCAGCCTTGCTACAGCACATCGACTCCAGGCAGTTGAGCGGGCAAAGCACTGCCCTGATCAAGGCGTTGATAATGGGCGAGCGGGCGGAACTCAGCCAGGAGGTAGTCGAGGCATTCCGCGCTGCCGGAGCATCGCATATTCTGGCGCTTTCCGGGCTGCACGTGGGCATTATTTATGGCATCTTGTCCGCTCTCCTCTCTCCCCTAGGCGGCAGCAAGCAAGCGCTATGGATTAAAAGCGTGGCCGGGATATTGTTTACTGCTTTTTACATGGTGATGACAGGAGCGTCCGCCTCTGTTGTGAGAGCATTTATCTTTATATGCCTGCATTGTATCGCAAGGCTAATGCCCGACCGCAAGAGTAGCGGCACAAGCACGATTGCGATCTCAGCAATCATTCAACTCAGCATTAATCCTCTATACATCAAGCAATTGGGTTTCCAGCTCTCATATCTTGCGGTGCTTGGCATCAGCCTGATTTTTCCATTTCTGCGAGACTGGTACCCTGAAGGAAAAGCATTTGATCCTATAAGGAAAATATGGATAAGTGCAGCAATGAGCATCTCCTGTCAGGTGTTTACAGCACCCCTAGTGTTAGTGCACTTCGGCACTTTCCCTAAGTATTTCCTCATCAGTAATCTGATTGCCCTCCCCCTCACTGAACTCTTTATAATTATCACTATTGTTGATTTGAGCCTATGCGGGATGGGCGTGGACCTTGAGATAACAAAAAGTCTGGTCGAGAAACTCGGCCAGACCCTTGTGTATTGTTTGGAAATCGTTGCGTCTATTTAATTTCTGACGCATCTGATCGGCATAGCGACATCTGTTTTTGAAACTAGTCCATAGAAGACAACATCCTTATCCTGATAGATGTATCTGAAAGCACCCTGATCATCCTTACTATCCGAAGTCCAGAATGCAGCATATTTGTAGATCTCATCAAAGACATACTTACCTTCTTCAATAGTAGCATATCCTACAGGGATAAATGAGAGACCTGAGGCATTGGTAATCTTAACATCTCTCCAGAACTCCCACATCTTGGCATCATTGAAGTAAATGTCTTCCATCAAATCACCAGCCATATCACTGATATGAGATGCTGCCTGAGGAGCTGTGCCATATTTCTGTCCCAACGCAATCATATCTGCATCGTTTGGCAGTCTCCATCCTTCAGGACAAGCGGTCTGCGCTTCTTTCCAAGTGTAGTATGTACCGAAGATATCATTGATTGCAGACTCGTTTTTATAGGCTGTGCCAGCACCTTCCCATGCGAGATTCTGTCTCATCCAGTCTGTACCGTTTATTGTGGTATAGTAGTATGATTTACCGTCTCTAGCATCAACAAAAGATTTGTTGGCTGTATCCAGATTATAGCCTGTGAGAGAACCCTTTCCGTCAAGGCCCGGCTTAACAACTGTAAATGAATGAGACTTCACAGAGCCATAATAGCCTTCTGTCACAAAAGCTCCAAGTGTGAGTGAGAGGTTGGCAAGGGTATCTTTGATCGTCACTGTGTAGTGATGCTTGATAAACTCACCGTTTGCATCAACCACTGTATCGACTTTTCCTGTGTGTGGGTCCTTGAAATAATAACCGATTGCCTTAGACTCATCGTCACGGCTAACAGTCATCAATGTGTCAACCATAAAGGTCTTTGAATATCCTGGCTGCACATATGTCGGGAACTCGATTGACAACGAGCCGGTCAAGTATTTGCTGCTTGCGTCATCGTCATCTTTTTTACAACTCCACAATGCAGGAACCAACAAA
>JAFNUQ010000106.1 GCA_017383945.1 Bacteroidales bacterium
ATGATTGACACTGCCGGAACCCTGTGCAAAGCAGCAGAAGTGCTTTTGGAAAAGGGTGCCAAGAGCGTGAGAGCTTGTGCGACACACGGTATCCTTTCAGGAGGTGCAGTTGAGAGAATTCATAATTCAGTAATGGAGGAAGTATTTATCACTGATACAGTTCCTCATCCAGAGCTTGCCAACAATCCAAAGATCAAAATCATCTCTATGACCGAAGTTTTTGCCCGCATTATCCATAAGGGCTACAACTATGAGTCAATCAGCGGTGACTTTATATTTTAATTAAGTATGTGGAGCACTTTTCTCGTTGTTCTTGTTTTGATCGGACTATGCATATTAGGCCTGTGCTTTAATATCATAGTGCGCAAGAAGGACTTTCCTCACTTTGATGTGGGTTCCAACGAGGAAATGCGCAAGCGAGGCATCCGCTGTTACAAAGATGTAGATGCCGAGTTACACAAGAAGCATTGTTCAGGCGATTTTTCAGAAGCCTGCAAAGATTGTAAATTATATGAGTCTAGTAGCGATAGTAGGGCGTCCTAATGTGGGCAAGTCCACCCTTTTCAACCGCCTCGTAGGTATGAGGCAGGCCATTGTTGATGACACCGCCGGTGTAACACGTGACCGTCATTATGGACGTTGCGAATGGTGTGGCCGTGAGTTTTCAGTAGTAGATACCGGTGGTTATACCACCAATTCAGATGACGTATTTGAATCCGCCATCCGCAGCCAAGTGCAGATCGCTATTGACGAAGCAGATCTCGTGCTGTTTATGGTAGAGGCCTCAACTGGCATTACCGATTATGACTCAGAGATTGCTGATATCCTCCGTCGCAGCAAGAAGCCGCTTGTCGTATGTGTCAACAAAGTTGACTCCGGCGACAAGATGTTTGATGCCTACCAGTTCTATGGACTCGGATTAGGAGAGATATACAGTGTATCTGCAGCCAACGGCAGCGGTACCGGCGATCTTCTTGACGCAATTGTAGCTCAGCTCCCAGAAGAGACTGAGCCAGAGGAAGATCCTCATGCAGGTCTACCTCGCATCACAATCGTAGGTAAGCCAAATGTGGGCAAGTCATCTCTCACCAATGCACTTCTTGGTCAGGAGAGAAATATCGTGACCCCTGTTGCCGGAACGACCAGAGATTCAATCGAGACCTATTACAATAAGTTTGGCTTTGAGTTTATGCTTGTAGATACTGCCGGTATCCGCAAGAAAGGCAAGGTACACGAGGATCTTGAGTTCTATTCTGTGATGCGTTCTATCCGCGCCATCGAGCACTCGGATATCTGTATCTTGATGATTGACGCCACACAGGGCATTGAGGCTCAGGATATGTCTATCTTCAACCTCATCATCCGCAACCGCAAGGGTTGTGTGGTAGTAGTCAACAAGTGGGATCTTTTTGTCAAGGATTCCAATACAATGAAGGAGTATACAGAGGGTATCAAGGCAAGACTCGCTCCGTTTAATGATGTGCCTATCATCTTTACATCAGTGCTCAAGATGCAGCGCATCCAGGATGTACTTAACGCAGCGACAGAGGTATATGCCAACTACTCACAGAAGATCCCTACAGCTCGTCTCAACGAGGCCTTGCTTCCTATCATTGACGACAATCCACCACCAGCATGGAAGGGTAAGTATGTGAAGATCAAATATGTAACTCAGCTTCCTACACGCTTCCCAGCGTTTGCTTTCTTCTGCAATCTTCCGCAGTATATCAAGGATCCTTATAAGAGATATCTGGAGAACCAATTGCGCAAGCACTTCAACCTGAAGGGTTGTCCGATACAGATTTATTGCAGACAGAAGTAATGAGAGTTACCGTTATACAGAAGGATATAAAGTGGGGCGAGGTTCAAAAAAACCTCGCTTCGTTTTCTCAGCTCATCGACCAGGCCCCCAAATCGGATCTTTATGTTCTGCCTGAGATGTTTTCTACGGGATTTATTTCCGGGGAGAGCAGCCTGTGTGAGAAGGAGCCGGCGGAGGGGCTCGCGTGGATGCGCGAGACCGCAGCCCGCACGCGGGCTGCAGTTGCAGGGAGCATCGCCCTGCAACTCTCCGACGGCCGACGCCTTAACCGATTTTACTTTGTCTGCCCGGATGGCACAACATATTGCTATGACAAGCACCACCTGTTTGGGGACGAGATCAACGACTTTACCGGTGGCAATGAAAAAGTTGTTATTGAATACCAAGGATTCAAATTCCTCCTGGCAGTATGCTATGACCTACGCTTCCCCGTCTGGCTTCGCAACTCCGAGGGCTACGATGCAATGATCATTGTCGCGAGCTGGCCCGCAGTTAGAAGGTATGCCTGGGATGTGCTTCTTCAAGCAAGAGCAATAGAAAATCACTCCTATGTGATTGCCTGCAACAGAGTGGGTCAAGACCCGGTTGCCAGCTACAGCGGAGGATCAGTAATCATAGACCCTATGGGCTTAATATCAGCAACTTGCCAAGACTCAGAAGAAGGCTTCTGCAGTGTAGAACTCGACGGGAGTAAGCTTGAGCAAGCTCACAGAAGGCTTCAGGACATTACTGAAAAGTATCCAGAAGAGATGAGAACTCCGATGGTTTAAGCCCCCAGCAAGGAGCAAGCAGAAGATCTTTGGGCGACTCAGAAACCAACCTATCCAAAGCAATATCCGGACGCAGCTTTGCAATAAACTTGCAGAGCAATTCCGCATACTCGGCAGCGCTGAAGAGCTTGAGAGAGTCTGGATTCTGCTCATACTGCCGCGCGAGCGGAGTACCCTTGATTACTTGGAGTTGATGCAGCTTGAGCGTGCTGATCGGGAGCTCCGAAATGCGGGTCGCATGTTGCAGAAAATCTTCCTCTGTCTCGCCTGGAAGGCCGAGAATAAGATGTGCACCCACATCAATTCCTCGCTTGTCAAGCTGGCGGATTGCGTCGGCTGCGGTCTTGAAATCGTGGCCACGATTGATCAAGGACAAGGTTCTGTCAAGCGTCGACTCTACGCCCAATTCTACAAGCAGATATGGATGACCTGCAGGGGCTTTGTTTCCAAAACGCGATTCTAGCCAGTCCAAAAGATCTTCCCTAAGGCAATCTGGGCGTGTTGCAAGAACGAGTCCAACCACACCGGGAAAGGCCAGAGCTTCTTCATACAAAGCGACAAGCCGCTCGAGAGGGCCGTAGGTGTTGGAGTATGATTGGAAGTAGGCTAGATAAACTCCGGAATCTCCTTTTTTTGAGCAGAATTTGATGCCGTCGGCTAGCTGCTGAGTAATGCTACCCGAAGAAAGGTGGGCATAGGCCGGATTAAAAGCAGCATTATTGCAATATACACATCCTCCTGTCCCTAGACTTCCATCCCTATTAGGACAGCCAAGACCTGCGTTTACTGCAACTTTCTGTACCTTACAGGAGAACTTCTCCTTAAAGTAGTCTGACACTTTTTTATATCTCACCATCTATTTGTCAAAGGTAGATATTTTTCCATATATTTGTAGAAACCCATAGTTTTATCAATATGAAAACAAGACTTGTAACCACTATTGCCGCGCTATGCTTTGCTGTTATTCTGAGCGCGCAACCTCAACAGCGCCAGCGTCGCGCACCTCAGCCTACAGACTACCCGGGAGCTCACGATCCGGTTGTAGCATTCTGCGATGGGAAGTACTATGTATTCACCACAGGATTTAGAGTAGGTATAATGGAATCCGAAGATATGAAAGTATGGACACCTATAGGTTCTGTACTAGAGGAAACTCCTGAGTGGGCTCAGAAATATGCTCCCGGATATCGTGGCCACACTTGGGCTCCAGATATTTTTTACCACAATGGCACTTGGTATCTTTATTACTCTTGTTCTGCATTTGGCAAGAACACCTCTGCCATCGGAGTAGCGACAAATAAGACGCTGAACCCTAAGAGCCCTGATTATAAGTGGGTTGACCAAGGTGAAGTGGTACATTCTATCCCAGGCAGAGATAACTGGAATGCAATTGATCCAAACGTCGTTGTTGACGAGAACGGTGTGGGCTGGATGAGCTTTGGTTCATTCTGGGGCGGCATCAAGATGGTTAAGCTTGATGAGACTCTTACTCGCATCGCTCAACCTGAAGAGTGGTATGGCCTGTGCTACCGTCCTAAGGGCACACTCCCGTCTTATGATGAGCCAGATACCGCCATCAAACCAGACCCAAGAGGAGAATTATTTGATCCAGGCGAGGGCGCAGTTGAAGCTCCATTCCTTTTCAAGAAAGGAAATTATTGGTATCTCTTTGTATCCTATGACCTCTGCTGCCGAGGCGAGAAGAGCACATATAAGGTTGTCGTAGGCCGTTCAGAAAAGATTACAGGCCCTTACTATGACAAGAAAGGCGTGAGCCTTATGGAAGGCGGTGGCACTATCGTAGTGGAAGGAAATAAGCAGTATGCCGGTGTGGGACATAGCGCAACTGCCACATTTAATGGCAAAGACTATCTCTTCTTCCACGGATATGATATGACCAGAGCGAGCCAAGCTCATCTTCTCATCCGCGAGATAAGCTGGACAGAAGATTTATGGCCTAAAGTTACTCTATAGCTGTTAAATGACTAGATAACTTCTATCTGCTCAGCTTTTACCCATCCTTGGCGTCCGTCAGAGAGCTCAATATTTACCCAAGAGCCCACGGTGTCAAGGATGGTAATTTTTGTGCCTTCGTGGAGCACAAACAGATCCTTGGCAGAGTTCTGAGTCGGAGAGCTCTTGGCCGATACCACAGGATTCATGATAATTGCAGCATCTGATCGCTTATAACCGGCCTTCTGCGACGAAGACAAGCCGAAGCATATCAATGAGATAACTATCGTCACAATAGCAAAGGCAAAACTTATCCTCTGTGCCGCGCGGCGATCTGAACGAAGAAGGAGGATCACACACAGCACGCATAGTGCCAGCGCAACAAGGCCAAGTATTGCCCAGGTATTGGATGGGAGCATCTGGCTGAGGGTTCTGATCCACAACGTCAGGAAGAACTCCGGCACAGCCTCAATCTGATCCTGCAGCTCTTCTGAAACAAACTCAAGATTTACTCTTGCGCTCTCATAAGAAGGGTTGAGTTTCAATGCTCTCTCATAGTTAAGCACAGCTCGTGCGACGTCACCATTTTTATAATGGGCATTTCCTAGATTGTAATATACTTCCTCGCTGGATACCCCGCTATCAAGCAAAGCATCCCAAGCAGCTATCGCCTGAGCATAGGCTGCCTGCTCGTAGGCATTGACGCCTTCATACCAAAGAGTGTCTGCTCTCTGTGCAGAAGCACTAAAGCTGATACCGAGCATCAACATTACTGCGATTACAGAAAGCGCGGAACCACCGCCTTTATTTTTGCGTTTCATACTACTCTCTATTGTGGAAATGCTTGATACTGCCTGATCATAATGTGCGCTCATCGCTTCCCTACCCGAATCAGGGGCATAACGTGCAAATTCGCAAGCGGAAAGAAGATCAACAAATTCTGCGCAGCTCTTTGCTTCCGCTCCTGCTTCACTCAAGGTAGCAGCAATATTTTCTTTACTCATATCAGCTGCATCCATATTGAATTTATCCGAGATATATCCAAGCAATGCGCGATGCAACTCCTCATAGAATGCGGTATAGAGTCCTTTCTTGAGGAATGAGCCAGCCAGAGAAAGGCGAGACGACGCCATCTTTACTGCTCCTCTGTGCTTGCGTCCGACCACATCCGCCTTGCGCTCGTCCAGATAACCTAGAAGCACATAGACCGCTATACCCAGGCCAATAATCAAAGCAATAATAATCCAGAATAGACCGGAGCCCACAAAGAAAGAGCCCTCTTTTCCAAGAGAAGGAATAGCAGTAGTTATGTAGCGGATATCTGTGCCCAGGTCTCTTACACCCTTTTTCTGGGATGGGGTCACAATCTGACCGACATTGGAAACCCCTGCGCTTGACTCAGACTTAGCCACATTCAGCGGCAATTCCCCTGAGGACAATGTCACATATTTGCGACTATTGATATCATAGTAGCTATATTCCACCGGACCAATCACAAACTCTCCGTGGCTACGTGGGATAAACGGATATTCAAATACCTTTCCTCCAGGAATATCTGCAGTTTTGACGTCATAGACCTCAAAGTCCGGAGGGAAGTTGACAATCGGAGCTTCAAGAAGAGTCACATTGCCCCTACCTTTGACCGTCAACTTGAGCGATGCTGCGTCGTGGGTCTTGAGCGAGTCCTTTGTGAGAGCGGCAGACATTGTAAATTCTCCTACACCTCCACCAAAGCTGATTGGTGCGCCGGAAGGCAATGCATTGACCTTAACCTTGACAGCAGGAGTAGTCACGCGCTTGCGAATAGTCTGGAAATCATCCTGGAAGAAGCTGTCAAAAATGCTTCCGCTTGAGCTACGAGGCACTCTGATATTGACAAGTACAACGAGTTCTGCCGGATCAATAGAGATTTCTCCTGCTTTCTGAGGCACCAGACTCCATCTACGAAGCACAGCAGAGTTATAAATCTTATCATCTACATTTTCTCTCTGGAACTCTATATTTGTAGGCGCCTCTATTTCCTGACTCCAGAAGGAGTTGAATTCCGGGAATTTTGCATTTTCAAAACCTGCGATATTAACTCTCTGATAGAGTTTAAGAGTTGCTGTAATGGTCTCTCCTACCATCACATTGGTCTTGCTGAAGCTAAGTTTCAGGAAAAGATCTTCCGAAGGCACCTGACCAGTCTGGGCACTCGACGCAGACGATGACGAAGAAGAAGCCCCGGCAGATGACGAGCCATCGCTAACTACCTCTATCGTAGGAACTTCCGAACTGATAGTTTCTCCCTTCACTTTTGCTGTCGCAACCGCGAGGCGGAAGGTTCCTGTGCTCTTAGGCATCAATATATAGGTATATGTGGTCTGGACAGTATGGCTTTGCTGACCATTAATATTACTATACGATGATGTCTTGCCTTTCTGCGGACCCCACACCAGCTGGAAGTCATTGCCCACTTCCCAGGAAAAGTCCTTTACGTCGTTTTCTCCGGTAATAACAAAGGTCACATTAAACTGCTCGCCCACACCGACAAGATTGGGGGCTTTTACCTTGATTGTATTTTGAGCACAGAGTGCAAGGCTGACAAAAATTGCACAGAGTATAGATAATAATCGTTTCATTACCAATTCTTTTCTTTCTGTTGTGACTGGAGCAGCGCGGCCTTCTCCTTATTTACTTTATCTTGTGTTTCCTTTTCTTTTGCCTGAATAGCTCTCAACATCTGCTGAGCTTGCTGCTTTGATATCTGATTTTGCTGATTCTGCTGTTGCTGCTGGTCCTGATTCTGATTCTGAGAATCGTCGTTTTGATTCTGATCCTGGTTTTGATCTTGATCCTGCTGATCATCATTCTGATCCTGCTGATCCTGGTTTTGATCTTCGTTCTGGTCCTGATTCTGATCTTGATTCTGGTCCTGCTGCTGTTGCTGTTGTTGCTGCTGATCTTTCAGCTTCTCCTTGGCATAGATATAACTCTCTTTTGCTGTCAGATCCTCCGGATCAATCAAGAGACTCTGCTTGAAAGCCTGAACAGCTGAAGCATAGTCCTCCATCTGCAATGCAGCATTTCCCATATTATAATGCACCTGAGACAATTCGTTCTGCTCGCTGATGCCCTTGAGCTGTTCTGCAGCGCCTTGGTAGTCTTTTTGAGCATACAAGGCAGAAGCCAGATTATAGTTGGAAGCAAGCGAGAGCGAATCCTTCACCAGAGCTTTCAGATAACTGATTTCAGCCTCCTTATAGTCTCCTTTCTTATATTTGCGGTTACCTGCACGACCATCCCTCTTGTCATTCTGGGCAGAGAGTGACAAGCAGACAGCACACATTGCAACAATCAATATCAACTTTTTCATTTGAACAACCTCCATTTTGGACGTCTATCACCAATGAGCATTTCTATCACGAGCAGGATAAATGCCAGCCCGAAGAAGTACATATATTGCTCATCATATTCTTCAAAAACAACGGAATTGAAGCGCTCGTCTTCCATCCTCTGAATCTCGTCAATAATCGGATTCAGACCAAACTCCTCATTGCCCGCGTGCACATAGGCACCCTTTCCTGCAGCCGCAACCTTGGTCAGAGTCTCTTCATTGAGCCTTGTAACTACAATCTCTCCCCTCTGGTCCCTCAACAACTCTCCATCCATCGGGATAGGCTGACCATGAAGCGAACCCACACCGATTGTATAAACTCGGATTCCTGCTTCTGCAACTGTCTTTGCCGCCTCTACAGCATCATCCTCGTGATTCTCTCCATCGGTAATCACAATGATTGCACGACTCTTCTCGCTTTGAATACTGAAGCTTCTGGCAGCCGTCATTATTGCATCGCCAATAGTTGTACCTTGCACCGGAACACTGTGAGTATCAATCGTGTTAAGGAACATCTTGGCTGATACATAGTCAGTGGTGATCGGCAACTGGACAAAAGAGCTGCCGGCAAAGATTATCAATCCGATTCTGTCCCCATCAAGTCTGTCTACGAGTCGTGAGATAGCCAATTTTGCACGAGAAAGCCTGTCAGGAGAATAGTCTTCCGCGAGCATTGAGTTAGACACGTCCAGACAGATCATCAACTCCGCACCTTTTGTCTCCCTCTCGGCAAGCTTTGCACCTATCTGCGGTCTAGCAAGACCTATCACAAAAAGCCAGAACGCGAGACAGAAAAGAATGATCTTCCACCATCGCTTTGCGCCCGAATAAGAAGGCATCAGCTCCTTTACCAAAGCCTCTTCGCCGAAACGGCGAATGCGCTTCTTGCGCATATACTGCATAAAGCCGAAGCCTACCAGAATCAGCGGCACCAGCAACAACAGCCATAAAAATATCGGTTCAGCAAAATATAGCATTATGGTAATCTTCTGATTAATAGTCTTACAATAAGCTCGAGCAATAGACAAGCAAGCGCTGCAAGTGCATAACCGCCAAACAGCTCCTTATAGATCGGGAAGCTGTCAATCGTAGTACGAGCCGTTTCCATCTTGTTGATTTCCGAATAAATCTCTGCGAGCTTAGTATTGTCTGTTGCTCGGAAATATCTTCCTCCTGTAATCTGAGCAACTTCTTTAAGGAGTTCCTCGTCAATCTCAACCTTGACATCCTGAACTTCAACACCCCAAGGGGTCATCACAGGATATGGAGCAGTGCCATTGGCACCCACGCCGATAGTATAGACTCTGACTCCGTAGGTCTTGGCGATTTCTGCTGCGGTCAGAGGTGCTACCTCGCCGCTGTTGTTGACACCGTCGGTCAGAAGAATCACTACTCTGCTCGGAGCATCCGAATCCATCATTCGCGCGACAGCGGTCGCAAGTCCGTTACCTATTGCTGTTCCGTCCTCGATGAGATCAGTCTGGACTTCTTTCATCAGGTTGATGAGCGAAGCTCTGTCTGTAGTGAGCGGACATTGGGTATAGCTCTCTCCGGCAAAGACCACGATACCCATCCTGTCTGAAGGGCGCTGGGCAATGAATTCGATTGCTATATCTTTGGCCGCGTTGATGCGGTCCGGCTTAAAGTCTCTCGCAAGCATACTCGTTGAGACGTCCATCGTAAGAACAATATCAATTCCCTCTGTATCAATGGATTCCATCTGACTTGAAGAGCGTGGACGGGCAACAGCAATCACAATCAAGCACAACGCAGCTATGCGAAGAACAAACGGAAAGTGCCTGAAAACATTAAAAAAGCTGAAGCCGGTTTTAATCCACGGCTGCAGAACTGATACTCTAAGATGCGGTTTGCGCTCTGTGAGCTCAAGATAAAGGTAATGTACCACCAGAAGCAGGGGTACAAGCATCAGCCAGAGAAGTTTAGGATACTCAAAGAACATCTTCTTTCTGCTCCTCCTCAAGCTCCAACTGGTAGGTGTCCATCACAAATTTCACAGCAAGTGGCAATGCCTTTGATGCTTCCTCAGGAGAAGTGGTCAGCTTGGCAAACTTGACAAAGTCCGCCGTCTCAAAAAGCGCCTTGAGCTCGTTATATAACTCCGGCGTGAGGGAGTTCTCCGATTTGAGGGCATCAAACAACTCGGCAGAAGTCATCTCCGGAGCATCGATGGAATATCTGTCATCAATATAGTTTTTCAGAACATCGGTAATACCCGAATAGTAGGCTTTCTGCTTTTCTGGCGCCCAATGCTTTTCTCCACGGAACTTATCCAAGCCTCTAAGTGCCACTATATATGATGATTCCTTGACTGTCTCCGTTGTTTCCTTTGAACCTCGACGCACAATCAGCCAGACGATCATGAAGACAAGGCCTGCAAATGCCAGAACTCCCACACACCAAGGCCACACCTCATCAAAAGTAATCGGATACTTCATCTGGTCCTTGATAGGATAAACCTCAAATGTTGCAGTATCCACCGGCATTGTCTTAGCCTCAAAACTCTGTGCCTCAAACAACAAGGTATCCAATACACCCTTGCGCAATCTTGCCACTGCGATATCAGGCAGATGGTAATTTCCCTCTTCAAATGGTGCAATTAGGACACTTGCCTTCATATTGAAATGGGTCTTGGTCTGAGAAAGGGTATCAATTGCCCAACTTCTGACCAGAGCAAGAGTATCACCATCTAAAGAACTGAAGTCCTGAAATCCAAACTGAGTTCCAAGCTCCACGCTATCGAGCTTGAAGCCATATTCCAACTGATCCGCAATGAGGATAGAGTCCCTCTGCTGCCTAGGCTCCAAGAAAGCCTGGCCACGAGGAACCAAGTTCAACATCACAGTCAGTATGATTAAAAGAAATTTCATCGTTTACTAAACAGCGCCATCAAAGCCTTGACATAGTCTTGGTCTGTGGCAATAGAAACATTGTCTATTTTGTACTTATTCAAAAGCTTTGTCTCCTTCTCCTGCACAGAAGCAAACCAGTTCTCGTAGGCGACACGCACCTTGCGGCTAGAAGTATTTACCCAGGCAGCCTGACCGGTCTCGCTATCCTTGACGTGGACAAGGCCCACATTTGGAATACTTTTCTCACGTGGGTCAAATACCTTGATCACGCTGAGGTCGTGGCGATTGCTCACAATCTTGAGCGCATCCTCATATCGTGGAGCGCCTTTTTCATCCACATCCAGCATGTCGCTAAGCAGGAAAGATGTGCATTTTTTCTTTATCGCATTGGTCAAGAAACGCAATGCCGCAGAGATGTCGGTCCCGTCGGAGGTCGGCTGTAGCTCCAGCATCTCCTTGATGATGTGCAGAAGCTGAGTGCGTCCTTTGTTGGGAGCTATAAACTTCTCGACGTGATCCGAGAAGAAGAGCGCGCCAACCTTGTCGTTATTGAGGATAGCACTATAGACCAGCACCGCAGCTATTTCCGCCAGCTTCTCTCTCTTGATAGTGGATTGTGTTCCAAACAGTCCGGAACGGCTCACATCTACAAGTAGCACTACAGTCAGCTCGCGTTCCTCTTCAAAAACCTTGACGTGGGGAACATTCTGGCGCGCAGTGACATTCCAGTCCATAGAGCGCACATCGTCTCCCCATTGGTACTCTCTCACTTCACTAAATGCCATACCTCGCCCCTTAAAGGCCGAATGGTACTCACCTGCAAAAATCTGGTGGGAAAGCGCCTTGGTCTTTATCTCAATCTTCCTGATCTTCTTGAGAAGCTCGCTTGTACTATGGGACGATAACGGCATTGATAATCTGCTCTATAATCTGCTCAGGAACAACATTTTCAGCTTCCGCTTCGTAGGTCAGACCGATACGATGACGAAGCACCTGCGGACATACCGCTCTCACGTCTTCCGGAATCACATAACCTCTACGCTTGATAAATGCATAGGCCTTGGCAGCCATAGAAAGGCTGATGCTGGCACGAGGTGAAGCGCCATAGGAAATGAAGTTTTTGATGTGGCCAAGTCCATAGTCGTCCGGAGTGCGGGTTGCATAGACTATATCCACGATATAGCGCTCTATCTTCTCGTCCATATAGACTTCTCTGACGACCTCTCTTGCACGCACGATATCGTCTGGAGAAACAACCTTGCTTGCCTTAGGGAAAACTCCGCTGTTATTCATGCGGATAATGAGTTTTTCCTCTTCTTTCTTAGGGTAGTCAACAAGAACCTTGAGCATAAATCGGTCCACCTGAGCCTCTGGAAGAGGATAGGTTCCCTCCTGCTCGATAGGGTTCTGAGTTGCCATGACAAGGAAAGGCTGAGGAAGCTTATATGTCTCATCACCAAGAGTTACCTGACGCTCCTGCATAGCCTCAAGCAAAGCAGACTGAACTTTAGCCGGAGCACGGTTGATCTCATCAGCAAGAACAAAATTGGCAAAGATAGGGCCCTTGTGAACCTCAAACTGCTCCTTCTTCTGCGAATAAATCAAAGTTCCTGTCACGTCGGCAGGCAGCAGATCCGGAGTAAACTGCACACGGCTGAATTTTGCATCGATTGCCTGGGCAAGAGTGCTGATTGCAAGGGTCTTAGCAAGACCAGGGAGACCTTCAAGAAGGATATGGCCACCGGCAAGCATTGCAATCATAAGATTTTCAACAAGAGACTTCTGTCCCACGATGACTTTACCCATCTCGAGCGAAAGGAGGTCAACAAATGCACTTTCTTTCTGTATACGTTCGTTGAGTTCCTTAATGTTAACTGTATCCATATAATTTTGTTATTTTTGTCGCAGTTATGCGTTATTTCATCAATCTATCATATTGCGGCGCACCATATAACGGGTGGCAGTCCCAGACAAATGCACCAAGTGTCCAGCAGACCATTGAGCGTGCGTTATCTACTCTTTTACGAGAAGAAATCAAGATCACTGGGGCCGGACGTACCGATACTGGCGTAAATGCAATCGGCTACACGGCGCATTTTGATGCTTCCAGCGAGTTTGATTGCGCGCACGTTGGCTACAAATTAAATGCCATATTGCCACCATCCATAGTCATACACAAGCTATTTCCTGTCTCGCACGACGCACACGCGCGCTTCTGCGCAATAAACCGCGAATATACATATTTTCTGCATAGAGTCAAAGACCCATTCCTCTGCTCATACTCATATCTGTATGCCTACCCCGAATTGGATTTTGACTTGATGAATAAAGCTGCCAGGCTGCTATTGGGAACCCACGACTTCCGCTGTTTTGAAAAGAGCGGCGCAGACAACAAGACATCTATATGCACAGTCAGCAAAGCCTACTGGGAAAGTTACATACCAGCCCCTTGCGGATGGCCGGAAAGAGCTGAAAATGAGCCACTTTACTGGAAGTTCCACATCGGCGCAGACCGCTTCCTCAGAAACATGGTACGTGCCGTGGTCGGAACTCTTCTCGAGGTCGGCAGAGGCAAGCGAAGCATAGAATCTTTTGAGGCATTGATCCTGCCCGCGGACCACAATCAAAAACATCCGGAAGAAAAGAACTCAAGGCGCAGTCTTGCAGGCGAATCCGTTCCAGGCGAAGCTCTTTTTTTAACCAAGGTTGATTATTAAAAAAGCACTTGAATACTAAGCAAATTTTGTCTATCTTTGCGACTTAGCTTAATTTAGATGTAATATGCTTTATTCATTGCTTCAGACAGAAATTCCCGAAATCGCTGCTGCTCCCGTGCAGCAGGAAATGTCATTTTCCCTCATTGAGATGGCCTCAAAGGGTGGCGTATTGATGATCGTACTCCTTCTCCTTTCTATCGTTGCCATCTATATCTTCGGTCAGAAATGGTGGACTATCCGCCAGGCAGGCAAGATCGACAAGGACTTCATGATGGATATCAGAGATTATATCCACGAGGGTAAAATCAAGTCAGCCAAGACATTATGTTCAAAATACGACTCACCTATCGCGAGAATGGTTGAGACCGCTCTTGCACGTTTGGGCAAGCCTCTTACCGACATCCAGGCTGCAGTTGAGAACGTGGGTAATGTTGAGGTCGCCAGACTCGAGAAGGGACTTCCATATCTTGCAACCATTGCCGGTGGCGCTCCGATGATCGGTTTCCTTGGCACGGTTATGGGTATGGTTCAGGCATTCTTCAACATGTCTCAGGCAGGCAACAACATTGACATCACTCTTCTTTCAGGAGGTATTTATACAGCGATGATTACAACTGTAGGAGGTCTTATCGTAGGTATCCTTGCATACTTCGGTTATAACTTCTTGACAGCAAAGATCTCAGCCCTTGTTTACTCAATGGAGAGCGCTACAATCAAACTTTTGGATGCATTGAGCGAGGAAGAAGAAAACAACTCAGATAACTAGGAGTAAAATGGCACTTAAAAGAATAACAAAAGCAGACCCTTCGTTTTCGATGTCGTCAATGACAGACATCGTATTTCTGCTGCTTATATTCTTCCTTGTCACCTCTACCCTCGTAAATCCTAACGCCTTGAAGCTTCTCCTTCCCAAGAGCACAGGTCAGGTAGGCGCAAAGGCCACCGTGAGCGTATCCATCAAGGACTGGGGCGAGGACAGATTTACATACCACATCAATGGTGATGAGGCGCCGATTCCTCTTTCAGAGGTAGAGAACGAGATCATCGGACTTCTTCAGACTGAGGAAGATCCTACATTCTCTATCTATTCAGATGAGAGCGTTCCTATCAAGGAGATTGTAGGCATAATGAATATAGCAAAACGCAACCACTATAAAGTTATTTTGGCAACACAGGCTGAGTAATGGATATACACAACAGGAAACTTCAGCAGAATACCGAGCACAAAGCTAAGATTACCGGTGTCGTGATGACATTGGTTCTGCACGTGCTTGCAGTATGCGTCGTTTCCTTTACCGGATTGAAGTATATCTATCCACCACCGGCAGAGCAAAGTGTGTTGATTGACTTTTCTGAAGAGGTACAGCCTGTAGTTCAGGAGCTCAGAGGCAGAGAGCCTCAAGCTGAAGAAATCAACAGAGAGGAAGAAGTTAAACTTGCCCAGAAAAGCCAGTCGCCAATTGAAGCCGATAGAGAAAATCTCACCCCTGAGACTCAGCCGGATGATTTTGGAGATGTAGAGACACCAAGCCCGGAGCCGGAGCCAGAAAAACCGAAGCTTGATCCAAGAGCCGCCTTCCCGGGTATGGCCAAGAAGGACACAAGCTTGACAGCAGCTCACGCAGCAGCTGAAAGTTCAGAGAAATTCAAGGCTGGACAGGCCGACGGAAACACAATCAAAGGTAGAACCGACGGCAAGCCAAATGCCCACGTCAAAGGAAGAAACACTGTGGGCAATATTCCACATCCCGCTTACAACGTACAAGAAAGCGGTGTAGTAGTAGTAAATATTTGGGTGGACAACTACGGCAACGTAGTTAAAGCTGTGCCGGGAGGTGACGGCACCACCGTATTAGACAAGACTCTTTATGCAGCCGCGAGAAACGCAGCGATGAAAACTCATTTCAATGTGAGCGCTGACGCGCCTGCAATGCAAGAGGGAACAATAACTTATTATTTTAATCTCAAGTAGTGATGGACCAGTTTACAAAAGAAGGTCGTAAACTTAGACCAAGAAAAACTCGTGAGCAGTCAGGCTCATTTGAAAAAGTAGAATACCGCAGCGAAGGACGCAGCAGCAATCGTAGCGAAGGCCGTCCAAGACGCACTGAAGGTCGCAGCAATTACGGCGAGAGCCGTGGTAGCTTCGGCGAGCACCGCTCTAACTTTGGTGAGGGTCGTCCAAGACGCACTGAAGGCCGCAGCAATTATGGTGAGAGCCGTGGCAGCTATGGCGAGCACCGCTCTAACTTCGGCGAAGGCCGTCCAAGAAGCAGCGAAGGTCGCAGCAGTTACGGTGAGAGCCGCGGCAGCTATGGCGAGCATCGTTCTAGCTTCGGCGAAGGCCGCAGCTCACGTCCTCAGGGTGGCAGAGGTGGCGCTAAGCCAGGTGCTTCCAGAGGAGGATTCTCTAAGGGTGGATATTCTAAAGGCGGATCAAGACCTGGATTCCAGAATCGTCGTCCAGGTGCTCAGCAGGCGTTTGGCAAGAGCTCTTATGAGGGCATCAGCCGTATGATCAACCGCAGACCTGTAGTCAAAGATCAGGAGGGCATCGAGGAGTATGTATCACCTATCAGAGACGAGGTACGCCTCAACAAGTTTATCGCAAACTCTGGCGTGTGCTCACGTAGAGAGGCAGATACACTCATCCAGGCAGGCGTGGTTACAGTAAACGGACAGGTTGTAACAGAACTCGGAACCAAGGTTAATATTCATTCTGATGATATCCGCTTCAATGGCGAGAGACTCAAGGGCGAGGATAAGGTATATATCATCATGAATAAGCCTAAGGGATATGTTACTACAGCAAGCGATCCTCACGCAGACAAGACTGTAATGGACCTCATCAAGAATTGTCCTGTGAGAGTTTATCCAGTGGGTCGTCTTGACAAGAACACAACAGGCGTCCTGATGCTCACAAATGACGGAGAAATCGCAGAGAGACTCACTCATCCTTCATTTGACAAGAAGAAGATTTATCAGGTACTCCTTGACAAACCGCTCAAGGAAGAAGACTATAACACTATCCTTAGTGGTGTTACCTTGTCTGATGGCGAGGTAAAGGCTGACGAGCTTGAATTTATCGATCCTAACGATAAGGGCAAGATCGGCATTGAGATCCACTCAGGCAAGAACCGCGTGGTACGCCGTATTTTTGAATCCCTCGGCTACAATGTAAAAGCTCTTGACAGAGTATACTTTGCAGGCCTCACTAAGCAGGGTCTCAAGAAGGGCGAGTGGAGATTCCTTACTACTGGCGAGACTAACATTCTCAAAATGGGGGCATACGTATAATGGCTCACCGTTCTGGATTTGTAAATATCATAGGTAACCCTAATGTCGGGAAGTCCACTTTGATGAATGCATTGGTGGGCGAGAAGCTCAGTATCGTCACTGCCAAGGCTCAGACTACCCGACATAGGATTATGGGCATCGTTAACGGGGAAGACTGGCAGATTGTCTATTCTGACACGCCTGGTATCCTCAAGCCAAACTATAGACTTCAGCAAAATATGATGAAGTTTGTGGATGGTGCAATCGGCGATGCAGACATCATTCTATATGTCACAGACACTGTTGAGACTGCCGACAAGAACGGAGAATATGTAGAGAAACTCTCTCGCATTGATTGTCCTGTCGTTGTGGTTATCAACAAGATAGACATCAGCGACCAGTCTTCCGTTGTAGATTTGATGGAATACTGGAAGCAGCAGCTCCCAAAGGCAACCATCATCCCTGCGTCAGCAAGAGAGGGCTTTAATATGCAAAGCATCCTTGATGCAGTCGTGGAGAAGCTGCCGGAGTGTCCACCTTGGTATGACAAGGATGCCTTTACGGACAAGAACCTCAGATTCTTTGCTTCAGAAATCGTCAGAGAGCAGATTCTCCTCAATTATAAAGAGGAGATACCATACTGCTGCGAGGTAGAGATTGAGAGCTTCAAGGAGGGCGAGGAGAGATATGAGATCGGCGCTGTAATTCACGTGATGAGGGATTCGCAGAAAGGAATCATCATCGGCAAGAAAGGCGCTGCCCTCAAGCGTGTAGGCACTGCCGCACGCATTGAAATGGAAGATTTCTTCCAGAAAAAAGTATTCTTGAGTCTTTTCGTCAAGGTTGATCCTGACTGGAGAGAAAACAAGAGAGAGTTGAGGAGATTTGGATACGAAGATTAATTATGATGGAGATTGAAGATCGCGAGCTAGAGCAAGAGCAGGAAACAGAACAGGAGATTGTTGAAAGTTCAGAAGGCAAATTTGACAAGCTTCTGGAAGGAGACGCAAGGAAGTTCAAACTTTCGGGAATGTTCAAGGATTGGTACTTGGACTACGCTTCCTATGTAATCCTGCACCGCGCCGTTCCGCACATCGTGGACGGCCTCAAGCCTGTACAAAGGCGCGTGCTCCACGCGATGTTCAGAATGGACGATGGTGCCTACACAAAGGTAGCCAACATCGTCGGCCAAGCCATGCAGTATCACCCTCACGGAGATCAGTCCATTCTTGGAGCCCTGGTACAGTTGGGCCAGAAAGGCTTCGTGGTGGATTGCCAAGGTAACTGGGGTAATATTCTCACCGGCGACTCCAACGCTGCACCACGATATATCGAGGCGCGCCTGAGCAAGTTTGCCAAGGAGGTAGTATTCAACCCTAAGGTTACCAACTGGATGAACTCCTACGACGGCCGCAATCAGGAGCCTATAGAGCTTCCAGTGCGTTTCCCGCTGCTGCTCGCACAGGGCACGGAGGGCATCGGTGTCGGCTTGGCTTCCAAGATTCTCCCTCACAACTTCAATGAGCTCATTGACGCTTCTGTTGCCGTCCTCGAAGGCAAGGAGTATGAGCTTCTACCAGACTTCCCTACCGGAGGTTTTGCTGACTGCAGCAAATATATGCAGGGTCGTCGCGGCGGCAGCATTAAAGTTCGCGCACGCATCGAGAAGATCGACAAAAACACCATAGCTATTACTGAAATTCCTTATGGAAAGTATAGCGGTGACTTGATCGAGTCCATCCTTAGAGCCAAGGATAAAGGCAAAATCAAGATCAAGAAGATTGAGGATATGACCACAGATAAGGTTGAGATCCTCATCCATCTTCCAAACGACGTGTCGCCGGACAAGACAATTGACGCGCTTTATGCATTTACTGACTGCGAATGTAATATTTCGCCTAACGCCTGCGTGATCCGCGACAATAAGCCAGCATTCCTCTCAGTCAATGACATCCTCGAATACAGCACTTTCCACACAAGAGACCTGCTGCTTCAGGAGCTTCAGATCAAGCTCGGCGAGCTTGAGGCAGACTGGCACTATAGCTCTCTTGAGCGCATCTTCTTTGAGAACCGCATCTATAAAGTCCTTGAGCACGATCAGAAAGACTGGAATACCCAGCTGGAGGAGATTTTTGCCCAGATGAAGCTTTATCAGGATCTTCTCAAGAGAGAGATCGTGATGGAGGACATCCACAAGCTTGTGGAGAAGCCTGTGCGCAAGATCTCTAAGTTTGACGCTAAGGCCAACGAGGAGAAGATCTATGCAATCGAGGAGGAGATGCGTCGCATCCAGGATAATATCGAGCATATCGACAGATATACCATCAATTGGTTCAAGAACCTCAAGAAAAAGTACGGCAAGGACTTCCCTCGCCACACAGAAATCACTGGTTTTGAGACAATTGCCGCCACTAAAGTCGTTAACAACAACGCCAAGCTCTATGCCAACCTTGCAGAAGGATTTGTGGGCATCGGACTCAAGCGTGACGACAAGGGCGAATACATCTGCGATTGTTCTGACCTTTCTGAAATCATCGTTATTTCAAAGGACGGAAAATATCGCATCACCAAGGTTGAGGACAAGGCTTTCTTCGGCAAGGACTTGCTCTATGTCGGCATCTTCAACCGTGGCGACAACCGCACTATTTATAATGTAATCTATCGCGAAGGCAAGAGCAGCATCTACTACGCCAAGAGATTTGCCGTTACTTCTGTAACTCGCGACAAGGAATATGACATCACAACCGGTATCGAGGGCAGCAGAATCGAGTGGTTCACAGCCAACCACAACGGCGAGGCAGAGGTTGTAAAAATCCAGCTTCGACCAAAGCCAAAGCTCAAGAAGACAAGTATGGAATATGATTTCTCTCAGCTTGGCATCAAGAGCAAGACCGCACGCGGTAACCTCGTGACTAAAAATGTCATCCGCAACATCAGCCTCAAGAGCAGAGGTATCAGCACTATCGAAGGCAAGGACATCTGGTTTGACACAGATATCCAGAAGCTCAACGACGAGGGTCACGGACTTTATCTTGGCAAGTTTGAGGACAACGACAAGGTGCTTGCAATCTTCAAGAACGGCACCTGGTACACAACTTCATTTGAGCTTGTCAACCGCTATCAGGGCGACTTGCTCCGCATCGAGAAGCTTGATCCAAACAAGACCTTTACAGCACTATACTATGATGGTGCTTCCAAGAGCTACTATGTCAAGAGGTTCTCATTTACAGTGAGTGACAACACTCCTGTGAGCTTCATTTCAGACGCTCCTAAGTCGCACCTTGTAGAACTCAGCGACGATAAATATCCACAGTTTGAGGTCATCTGGGCAATCCCTGACAAGCCATCTGAGCTGGTAGATGCTTCAGAATGGATCGCCAAGAAAGGTGTTACAGCAAAGGGCAAGAAGTGCAGCAACAAGCCAGATGTAAAATCTGTGCGTTTTGCTGAGCCTCTGATCAAGGAGGAAGAAGAGGAGGCACAAGAAGCTATCGAAATTGATCTTCCTGAAGATATTGACCTTCCGGAGAATATGGATGATTTCTCTATTGAAGAGATAGAAGAGCCAACACTATTCTAATATAATATGAAAAGATTTCTTATTACCGCTCTCTGCCTTGGTCTTACCTTGGCAGCCTTTGGCCAATCCCGCCCGATTCCAGAAGGCACAAGCATCTCGGAAACTGCACTCTTTGAGCGCGAGTATCCTAGAGTAGACTCTGAAAGACGCGGATATTTCCGCGTACACGCCCCACAAGCACAGGAAGTATATCTTGACCTTCAGGGCAAGCACACAATGGAGAAAGACGCCGACGGTTGGTGGTATTGCATCACAAAACCTCTCGTAGTCGGTCCTCACTTCTATAATTTTGTGATTGACGGTGTCACAGTAACTGACATAAACACAGACACATACTGCGGCAGCTACGGACGATCTTCTATGATTGAGATACCAGAGGGACCTGAGGGTGATTACTATAGACCTCAACCAAATGTACCTCGCGGAGATGTGCGTTCCGTTGTCTACTGGTCAGAATTTGAGAAAAAATTCCGCCGCTGCATGGTCTACACTCCAGCAGAATATGACCAGAAGCCACGCAAGCGCTATCCTGTGCTCTATCTCCAGCACGGAATGTGCGAAGACGAGACTGGCTGGAGCAAGCAGGGAAAGGCCAACCATATCATGGATAACCTCATCGCCCAAGGCAAATGTGAGCCGATGATCATCGTGATGGACAGCGGCAACTGCGGCATCCATTTCCGTCCTAAGAAGGGCGAAGACGCAAATGCAGCACGTGCAGCATTTGGTGCAACCTTCCCTAAGATCCTCATTCAGGACATCATTCCGTTTATCGACAAGACTTTCCGCACAAAGGCAGACCGCGAGCACAGAGCTATGGCAGGTCTCTCTTGGGGTGGACATCAGACATTTGAGACAACTTTAAGAAACCTTGATAAGTTTTCTTATATCGGCTCTTTCAGTGGAGCGATCTTCCTTGGTCCAGGGGCTAAGGTGAGCGAAATCTATGACGGAGTATTTGCTGACCCTAAGGAATTTAAAAAGAAGGTTCACTACCTCTTTATGGGTATGGGTACAGAAGAGAATATGGGCAGCAAACGCATCAGCCAGATGCTCAACGACGAGGGCATCAACTGCACCTACTACGAGTCACAAGGCACAGCCCACGAATGGCTCACCTGGAGAAGGTGCCTCGCCGAATTTGTTCCGCATCTTTTCAGGAAATAAAGATTGGAACAGAGCTCGGTATTGCACCGGGCTCTTTCCTTTTAGCCTCAGTTTGATTCTATCATTATTGTAGTAGCGGAAGGCTACTGGCTCCGACCGGGTACGGCCTTCGGCCTATCCTTCCCGGCCTTGTCGGCCGGGCCCCTTCCGCTCACGAGTCGCGGACGACTACGCCCGCCTGGAGCCAGTCGCCATTCCGCTTCCTGTGTGCTTTGGAGACTGCTTTTGCCCACAAGTACATCGTCAATGCGCCTCCTGTGTGCAAAACCTGGCTGATTTGCCCACATCAGACTCGCGAAAGTGCCTCCCGTGTGCGCTGAAGGCTGTATTTGCCCACAAGTGCATCGTCAATGCGCGTCTCGTGTGCGCCGGGAGCCCTATCCGCACACGGAATGCTTTGCAATCACTTTCCGCTGTCGGAGTATAGCCCTTGAGCGCAATTCTGGCACTCACCCTCTTGCTTTTTCGTAATTATTTTCTATCTTTAGAGAAAATAGTTGCGCTATGAGACGATTACCACGATTTCCATTGCCGATAGCGCTGTTGATAGTGCTATCGTTGGGTGCTTCTGCACAAGATGCACCGATCTACCAAAGGGGCTACACTGTCACTGAAAACACTATGCCTCCTTCTCCTGAGCCGGCGTCTGCCGTCAAGTATGCAGATGTCCCTGTTACTCTCAGTCAAGGTCTTGTTCACTACGAAATTCCTTTTTACACTCTTCAGGGGCGGGAACTCTCCGTTCCTATCAGCCTATCCTATACCTCAGGCGGCATCAAGCTCAATGAGATTGCCGGCGTAGCGGGTCTGGGATGGACGCTCAATGCCGGAGGCTGTATCACCCGCACCGTGATCGATATGCCGGATGAGTTCACCTCTGCGCAGTTTGAGCACGAGATGCCGTCGGGCACACTCCTCTCCAGCCTCGAGAACCAGTCCAACACCACCGAGGCGATGAACTATCTCAGAGACATCCTCTGGCGAAGGGTGGACAGCAGCCTGGACAGATTCAGCTACAATATCTGCGGACTGCAGGGCTCCTTTGTCATCCAAGATGACGGAGAGGTGTACCAGCTCAGCGGAGACGGAGTCCTCATCTCCTACACCAGAGCAGCCTCTGGCTCAATAGACAGCTTCTCGGTTGTGGGGCCGGACGGAACCATCTACACCCTCTCCGAGAAAGAAGTCGCCACACACGAAGGCTCTTCGGATGAGATCTTCACCCCGACGTCAGGTGAGCCCGACAGGTGGACAGCCACAACAGCATGGTATCTCACACAGATTACCAGCCGCAGCGGTCTGGAGACTGCTCAGCTGACATACTCCTCTCCAAGAGAGTGGGACAGGACTACTTTCTCTACCGCACGATCACTGCAGGTCAACAAGTCCGGATCATCCTCTTCCACTACTACTGACCTAGACAGCCGTTATATTGTCCATAGCTATCAGACGAAGGTCCTTTCCGGCATCAGCCTTGCAGGATACTCCGCAACCTTCTCCTATGCAAACGATACCGGTAGCCACTACCACACAGGAGGGCAAGGAAACTCCAAGAACAACTTCCCTTTCAGGCTCACAGCAATCAGCATCGCTGCCCCCGGAGGTGGAGCCAATACCCTCGCCGCACTGGAGTTGGACACACGCAAAGAAAACTACGACGGGCGCATCATCCTGAGTGGATTGGAACTCTACAGAAATGGCACTCTTGATGACAGATGGTCGTTCTCCTATAAGACACTTTCTTCCTCTGTCTCGCACTACTCTCAGGACTGGTACGGCTACTATAATGCAGAAAACGAGTCCGGCAGCTCTGGCAAAAGCACGCTCTGCCCGTTTGTCTTTCAGTCTCCGTACTTTTACACACAACTGACCTACGGCACTCCAAATGCGACCAAAGCGGACTATCTTTCTCTTACGGCCATAAACCACGACGGAGCAAGCACCGGCTTTACCTATGAGGGTAACAGCTATTCTCAAGGCAATCTCTCCTCCTCTATCGGTGTGAGGATAAAGACCATCAGCGTTTCAGAAAACATGGCACTCAGACAGGAACGCCAGTTCTCCTACACAGAACCGAGTGCCAGTGGTCCTGTCTTCCCACAGGATAACATGTATACCACACTCTCGGTGAAGCAGTCTCTTGGCGGAGGCTCTGATCCTACGAGTCCGGTCTTTAATGCCTCCTATCTCTTTAACTTCTCCCTTCACGAGACACCGGTAGTTCTCGGACCATCCCTCCAGGACACATACATCAGGTATGGCAAGGTCACAGAAGATGTCTCTCAAGGTAGAACGCTTAACCCAGGCCCGGCCGCAAGGACCGTCTATCACTTCACCCCGTCAGAGACCTATCCGCTCGTCACAAGCACCATCTCACGTTTTCCTTCTACCTGGGAGAGTACCTATGACAGCGTAAGCAGTCCGGTAGAGGCGTGGATCGGTGTCAGACCGGAATATCTCAACAGCGGACCGGGTGGGCAAAACCTCCTCACACGCACAGAAGTCTATGAGTATAAGAACAACGCTTTTGTGCTTCGTTCCGCTACCGACTATACCTACAATACAAGCAGTCGCAGCGATGTCCTCGTGGAGTACTACGCCTCGCAGGTGGTGCAGAGATATCTCTATGGTCAGCTTGAGTACTCAGACATCTATCACTTCCCTGTCTATGCCTGCAATTACTACGAGAGGAGACCGACCAAGACCGTATCGGTAGAGTATCTCCCTGGTGGTAATAGCACCACCACCGTCAACACCGCCTATAAGTTAAGGGCAGGACTCAGCACACCAATCCGCGTCAGCTCCGTTTCCAATGAGACTGCAGACGTGACCCGAAGCGTGTCATTCTCTTATGCAGATGACACCGCAACTTCATCCGACTGGCAGACAGCGCTCCAGAACCAGCACTATCTCAGTGAGGCAATATCGCAAAGCTACAGTATAGGTGATGGCTCTTCTTCAGGAGGCGGTATCATTATCAACCCCGACATACCTATAATTACTCCGACAGACCCAATCGTCGATCCTATCACACCTATCAAGCCGGGCAAACCGATTGGCGGGACCAAGTGGAAGGAAGAGATAAAAGAGTTTGCCTGGTTTACCGTTGACGGGACTCAGAGGCTGCTCCCTTCCATTCATAAGGAGAACACGTTGGGAGTGGAGTCCTGGAGGGAGACCATCCTGACACGCGACTGTCTGGGCAACGTCTCCTCTTTCAAGGAAAAGGGCAAGCCGGAG
>JAFNUQ010000107.1 GCA_017383945.1 Bacteroidales bacterium
CGCATTACTGGGACGGATTTTTTTCCGGAAACGGCACCAGCAATGCCGATTATGTCCTTGGGGTTGAAAATGGCGATATTGAACAAGGGGTTTCCAACTTTATCTATCTGATTTCTCAAATTCCTGTACCAGAGGCACAGACTAAGGTTGCCGATCTTTTTACTAAGATTGAAGCCAAACAGCAAGAGGACACCACTTCCCTGCAGTATTTGAGGATGACTGAAATAGTCTCAAGGTATCTGTATGATCCTAACTCCCCTCTTAGAAGCGAAGACTTATTCCTTCCTTTTGTAGAAGGTCTGCTTGCTTCAGAATTTACACAAGATGAAAAAAGGGCCGGGTATGAGTTTGAAGCTCAGATGTGCAGATTAAATCCATATGGCACGGAGGCTGCAGACTTCTATTTCTTTGACAGCGTCGGTCGTAAAAGATCACTTCACGACATAAAGTCTAGATTTACTGTGCTCTTTTTCAGTAACCCGGGATGTAATGCCTGCCAGGAGATCATTACTGAACTCCAGGCGTTTGATCCTCTTGATGAGCTCATCGCAAGAAAGCAGCTTGCAATTGTCAACATATATATTGACACAGATGAGAACGCCTGGGACAGCTATGTAGAGAGCTACCCTAAAAACTGGATAAACGGTCACGACAGAGATCAGCTGATCAACTCAGACCAGCTCTATTATGTCAGGGCTATCCCTTCTTTATATCTGCTTGACGAGCAGAAAAAGGTTATATACAAGGATGCTCCGACAGCTAACGTATTGAATTTCATTGCAAATAATATAAACTAATAACAATATGGCAACCTCTAGAAAACTTTGGGCAAGACACAATGGTCAAGCCATCTACAAGTACACTATGACCAACGAGAGTGGTGCATCTGTAGTACTCTGCAACATCGGTGCAGCAATCGTATCAGTAAATGTTCCTGATAAGGACGGAAAACTCGGCGACGTTGTTGTCGGCTATAGAAATGCCGAGAGTTATTTTGCTGATGGTCCTTGTTCAGGAAAGTGCCCTGGCAGATATGCCAACCGCATCGCAAATGGTAAATTTACTCTTGACGGTGTGAACTACGAGCTTCCTATCAACAATGGTCCTAACCACCTCCACGGCGGACCTGAGGGTTTCCAGAATAAGGTTTGGGAGTCTCGCAAGCACAAGGGTGGCGTAGAATTTAAATATTTTTCTGCAGACGGCGAGATGGGATATCCAGGCAATGTAGTTGTTGTGGCACGTTATGAGTGGAGCGAGAACAATGAGCTTCGCCTTACCTTTACTGCCAAGACCGATAAGGCTACTCCTATCAACCTCACAAACCACGTATATTTCAACCTCAACGGCAAGGGTAGCGTGCTCCGTCATTTCCTTAGACTCAACGCTTCAGAATATCTTCCTACAGACGAGACTCTCATCCCTTGTGGAGAGAGCGAGGCTGTTGCCGGAACTCCAATGGATTTTGTGTGTCCTAAGACTCTCGGCAAGGACATCAAGAAGAACTTCCCTGCCCTTAACTACGGTAAGGGCTATGATGCTTGCTGGGTGATTGACGGTTATACTCCTGGTCAGATTCAGGAAGCTGCTGAGCTTTACTCAAATCATAGCGGAAGAACCCTCAAGGTATATACAACTCAACCAGGCGTACAGGTGTACACTGCCAACTGGATGGAAGGTTGTCCTGTGGGCAAGAGAGGTCGCATTTATCACGACTATTGCGCCGTGGCTCTCGAGTGCCAGCACTATCCAGACAGTCCTAATAAGCCTGAATACCCTAGCACTATCCTCAAACCAGGTAAGAAATTCCAGGAGGCAATTATTTTTGCCTTTGGTGTAAAAGAATAAAGAATGAAGCAATATCTGGATCTTCTTCAACGAATTATGGATACCGGTGTGATCAAGACTGACCGCACCGGTACCGGTACTAAGAGTGTCTTTGCCCATCAGATGCGCTTTGATCTCAACGAGGGTTTTCCTCTCTTGACAACCAAGAAGGTGCATCTGAGATCGATCATCCACGAATTGTTATGGTTCATCAAGGGCGATACAAATATTAAATATCTGCAGGATAATAAAGTTACCATCTGGGACGAATGGGCAGACGCCAACGGCGACCTCGGCCCGGTGTATGGACACCAGTGGCGCAGCTGGCCAGCTCCGGACGGACGCAAGATTGACCAGCTCAAAGAGGTGATTGAGATGATTCGCAACAATCCGGATTCGCGTAGAATGCTTGTGTGCGCCTGGAATCCAGGCGAAATCGACAAGATGGCGCTGCCGCCTTGCCATTGCCTCTTCCAATTCTATGTGGCAGACGGCAAGCTCTCGTGTCAGCTATATCAACGAAGCGCGGATACTTTCCTTGGTGTGCCTTTCAACATTGCTTCATATGCCCTGCTGACAATGATGATTGCTCAGGATTGCGGTCTGGGACTCGGTGAATTCATCCACACTACAGGTGACACTCACATCTACCTTAATCATTTTGAGCAGGTCCGCGAGCAACTCTCACGCACACCTCGTTCTCTTCCTAAGATGAAGTTGAATCCTGAGGTCAAGAGCGTATTTGATTTCAAATATGAAGACTTCTGCCTTGAAGAGTATGACCCTTGGCCAGCAATCAAGGCTCCGGTATCTGTATAATTATGGAAAAATGTATTATTGTTGCTGTCGCTGACAACGGTGCCATCGGAATCAATGGCACTATGCCTTGGCACATCAGCGAAGAACTCAAATATTTCAAGAAGACTACAATGGGTTGTCCTGTGATTATGGGCAGGACAACTTTTGAGTCTCTTGGTAAAGCCCTTCCCGGAAGAAAAAACATAGTTCTCACCAGCAGAGACATCTCTTGCGAAGGAGTTGTGAGAGTTGGTTCTTTTGAAGAGGCTTTTGCTGCCTGCCAAGACGTTGAGAAATGTTTTGTGATAGGGGGTGCAAGTGTCTATTCTAAGTTAGTGGATAGTGTTGATAAAATTTACATTACAGAGGTTCACACTACAATAAATGACGCAGATGCTTATTTTCCAGAAATAAATTGCGATATTTGGCGGGAAATATCTCGTTCCGAGCGTTTTAAGGATGAAAAAAGTGGCTTGGAATATGAGTTTGTAGTGTACGATAAGAAGTAAAATTTAAATAAGGTTAGTAGTGGCAAATAGAGAAACATTTGGCAGCAATAAAGTTGCCATACTTGCTATGGCAGGTTCTGCCATCGGCTTGGGAAATATATGGAGATTTCCATATATGGTGGGCCAAAACGGTGGCGCGGCTTTTATTATTATTTACATCATCTCTTGTTTCCTGCTTGCAGTTCCTATTTTGATGTCTGAAACAATCATCGGACATAGAACTCATCAGAACACATTTGGAGCGATGAAAACCCTCGCACCAGGAACTAAATGGAGCTTGCTGGGTCTGCTAGCTGTGGTTTCCCCATTTATCATAATGTCCTACTACAGCGTTGTCGGAGGCTGGTCTATTGACTTCCTCTATAAAAGTGTTTTTGAAGGGTTTAAGATAGCTGACGGACAACTACAAGGAACATCCTTTGGTTCATTTATCTCTTCAACCTGGGGTCCTATTATCTGCCACACTATATTTTCTCTTCTTTGCGTTGTAATCGTTTCTGCCGGAGTGAAATCAGGTATCGAGAAATTCAACAAGATATGTATGCCTGTGCTTTTTATTTTGATCATTTTCATCTTGATCTTCTCAGTATCTCTCCCTGGAGCCTCTGCCGGCATTGATTATATGCTGAAGCCTGATTTTTCAAAAATTACCGGTCCTATCGTTGCATCGGCAGTGGGTCAGAGCTTTTTCTCACTCTCGCTTGGCGTGGGCACTATCCTGATATATTCGTCTTATATCAAAAGCAAGGAGAATATCCTTAATTCCGGCATCGGCACTACCGCCTTTGACTTGATGTTTGCACTGCTGGCTGGATTTGCAGTAATGCCGGCCGTATTTGCCGCAGGCATTGAGCCTGGCGCAGGCCCCGGACTTATCTTTGAGACTCTTCCGTTTATCTTTGCCAAGATGGGATTTGGAATTCCTTGGATCAGCAGTGTTGTAGCAATATTCTTCTTCCTGGCAGTGGTTTTTGCTGCACTGACTTCCGCAATCTCTATGTATGAAGCTATTGTGGCCTACTTTGTAGAGGAGAAGAATATGAGCAGACGCAAAGCGACGCTTCTTGTATTCTTCGGCACTTGGTTCCTTGGTCTGTTCTGCTCTTTGTCTTTTGGACCGCTTAGCCACATCAAGATAATGAACCTCAGCATCTTTGACTTCTGTGACAAGTTTACTTCCAACTTCCTGATGACCATCGGAGGTCTTCTCTTTGTGATTTTTGCAGGATGGAAGATGAAGAAGCAGGAGGTTTGGGAAGAGTTTACAGGAAGCGGTAAATACAAGTTTAACTGCAAGATTTTCAACGCTTTCTATTTTATACTGAAGTTTATCGCACCTATCGGAGTGGGTGTTGTATTCCTCAGTAATTTCATTTAAGGACTATTTCCAAAACAAGCGGAAGGTGGTCACTGACCCCGCCTTGATATCGTGGCCCGACAAAGGTCCTGAGGGGTTTTTGTCCTCCAAATTTATTGTCTTCCGTCAGAAGTGTGGGATGTGTATATACACTCTCCCCTACTTCCAGCGCTCCATAGGCAAAATGACCGTCTATCTTCTCCCAATGGCCATTGTATTTGAGGGTGCCTTGTGTGCTCTGTGGCCAGAGTTGCTCATTAAAATCTCCTATTGCTATAATTCGCCTTGCTCCCTGAGCCTGCAAGGAATCAACAATTGTTTTGAGAGTCTTCTGAGCCAGCTCCCTGCGATTGCTTTTTCCTCCTATCTGGGAGGGATGGTGATTGACCAGAATATCTATTCCGTCAAATTGCGCTACAAGAATATCTCTGGTTTCAAGTATTACTCCTGTTGAGTCAAATATGTGCCGGGAAAAGGCTTTCAAGAGCTTTAATCGAGACTTGCGATATAGCAGGGCGCAATCTATCCCTCGATGGTCCGGGGATTCGTAATGGATGATGTCGTAGTCAAGTTTTGACAGCAGCGTGTTATTTATAAGACTCCGGACCGCAAAACGATTTTCTATCTCGCACAGGCCTATCGCATCGGGAAGAGTTCCATATTCTTGTGAGATGCTAAGTATTGTCTTTGAAAAGGCCACAGATTTGGCGTAGAATCGCCTTTTGGTCAGAAATTGAGGTTTCCCCTCAGAATGGTAATCAAAATGATTTTCAAGGTTCCAAAATACGACCAGAAGGCTGTCTTGTGCTTGCAGCGGAATAAGATGCAAGAATAAAAGCAATAAAATGCCGAGTGTTGAAGTTTTCATCGTTTCAAGTATGGTTAATATGTCTGCTAATATGGCGATTTTTCCGTAAATTTGCGAGTTAATTTAGAAGCAATCGTTTATTATGTCACTCAAATGCGGCATTGTCGGACTTCCTAACGTCGGCAAATCAACACTTTTCAACTGTGTCAGCTCGGGCAAGGCTCAGAGCGCCAATTTCCCATTTTGTACTATAGAGCCAAATCTTGGTTCAACCAATGTTCCTGATAAGCGCCTTGAGGTGCTTTCGGATATATGCCAGCCACAGCGCACTATCCCTGCAACTGTGGATATCGTGGATATCGCAGGTCTTGTCAGAGGCGCTAGCCGCGGCGAAGGCTTGGGCAACCAGTTCCTCGCAAATATTCGCGAATGCGACGCTATTCTGCACGTGCTTCGCTGCTTTGATGATGGCAACGTGGTGCACGTAGACGGCGATGTGGATCCTGTGCGCGACAAGGAGGTTGTGGATCTCGAGCTGCAGATCAAGGACCTTGAGACAGTTAATGCTCGCCTTACCAAGACAGAAAAGGCAGCAAAGGCTGGCGATAAGGATGCAAAGAAGCTGTTTGAGCTCTTGAGTCGTTATAAGGCTGCTCTTGAGCAGGGTAAGAGCTGTAGAAGCGTTGCACTCATCAATGATGATGAGGTTTCTCTTGCTCACGACCTTTTCTTGCTCACAAATAAACCCGTGATGTATGTCTGCAATGTAGATGAAGCTAGTGCCGTCAATGGTAATAAGTTTGTTGATGCTGTCAAAGAGGCCGTGAAGGATGAAAATGCTGAAATCCTTATCATTTCAGCTAAGACCGAGTCTGAGATTGCTGAGATGGAGGATTATGAGGATAGACAGATGTTCCTTGAGGAGATGGGACTTAGTGAGTCTGGCGTTGTGAGACTCATCCAGAGAGCTTATAATCTTCTTGGTCTTCAGACTTTCTTTACTGCCGGAGCTGACGAGTGTCGTGCTTGGACTATTCACAAGGGAGACAAGGCACCTAAGGCCGCTGGTGTAATCCACTCAGATTTTGAGAAGGGCTTCATCAGAGCCGAGGTCATCAGCTATGAGGACTTTGTCAACTACAAGACCGAGGCTGCTTGTCGTGCCGCTGGTAAGATGGGTATAGAGGGTAAGGAGTATGTTGTCAAGGACGGCGACGTGATGCACTTCTTGTTTAACGTATAATATTCTTCCTGACTTAAGATAAAAAGGGCTTGACCGATTTGGTCAAGCTTTTTGTTTTGATCTTAGCGTTTAAATCTGAGTTTTATAGGAAGTGGAAGGCAACTGACTCCGACCGAGTACGGCCTTCGGCCTATCCTTCCCAGCCTGACGGCCGGGCCCCTTCCGCTCACGAGTCGCGGACGACTACGCCCGCCTGGAGTCAGCTGCCTTTCCGATTCCTGGGTGCGAAACCTAGCAGCTTTGCCCCCATCAGCCTCTTGGCGAAGCATCCCGTGTGCGCTGGGGGCTCTTTCCGCACACAACAGTTTCATCGTGCCACCTCCCGTGTGCGAAACCTAGCCTCTACGCACCCATCAGCCTCGCAAAACCGCCTCCTGGGTGCACTAGGGGCCGTTTTTGTCCACGGAAGCATCCAAGCAGGCGTAACGTGCAGAGCAACAGTCGGCGAGGAGAGCCTTCGCAGAGCTCCCCGCAGCCGACTGTAGGCAGCGAGCCTGCTTCTGCGAGCTGCTGGTGCGTCAGGACCAGCCAAACTAAAGAATATTTATTTAGTTAAAAAGAGAAATATTTATTTTGGTTTCGTCCCAGCTGCTTGCACGGCAGATATTCTTGTCCTATCTTGCTGGAGATTTTTAATACTTCTAACTATGCAAACTTCAAATTATGCAGCTGCCCGGTATGTCGACATCCTCACCGACGGCGGATTTAAGGCGGTCTTCGGTGACGCCGCCAACAAACAAGTTGTAATGGACTTTCTCAATGCTATTCTCCCAGAAGGCAGGAAGATACATGCTCTGGAATACTCCACTACTGAAATTCCGGGAGTTACTCTAGCCAACAAATCAGTGAGACTTGATCTCAGATGCACTGCTGAAGACGGAACTTCCTTCATCATAGAGATGCAACGTTATAGCCAGAATAACTTCTTCAAACGTTGCGTCTCATATGCATCAAAAGTCTATACCATACACAGCGAGAGAGGCGACAGGCACAAATATGACATCCCGCCTGTCTATATGATCGGAATCCTAGGTAAAGACTTCTCTATGGAGCCAAAACCACTTGATGATAAATATACTTTCTATTATGAGTTCAGAGAAAAAGACACGGGAAGAGTCGTATGTGAAACAATTTCAATTATCTTTGTAGAGTTGCGTCATTTCAACAAGCCACTCAGCGAGTGTAAAACAATTGTTGAGAAATGGTGCTACTGCCTAAAGAACATAGGGTCAATGGACAGGCTCCCCGCAGAACTACAGGAAGAAGTCTTCAAGAGGTTTTTTGAAGCAGCGGAGATTGCGAAATTCGACCCTGACAAACGAGAAAAATATATCAGCGAAATGTTTACACAGGACGATTACATAAACGAAATCGAGACCGCTCGCGAGAACGGCGAAAAGAAAGGGCTTGAAGCTGGTCGCGCTGAAGGAGAAGAGCGTAAGGCTGTCGAAGTGGCCAAAGCTATGAAAGGCGATGGTATGTCTTGTGAGCAAATTTCTAAATTCACTGGATTGACCAAAGCTCAGATCGAAGAGCTTTAATCTAAATAGATGGGAGCATAGCAGGACCCATCTTTTGTGGCCATCTGGAGAGTGTATACACTCTCTTCGAAGACAGATACAATTTCTGTAGATTTGTTATATTTACACCGATAAATCGGGATTTGTATACATAAAATTACCACGTTATGTTAAGAGCATCATTGTTTGCAACGTTATGGTTGTTATCCCTTCTGTTCTGTCTAGGCATTTCAGCACAAGAACATCAGTTCAGTGTTAAGGAAACAAGGATTACTCGAGCAGATTATATTGATGCGTATCAACATCGCTTCGAGTACAACCAGGTCAGAGACACAACACTGTCTTGGAGTAAGAAGAAACAGATTGAAGTTGCAGTATTCCGCACGCTTACCGATGAAGAAAAGGAAGCATACATATGGACAGATTACGGAATTGATAACATTGGACAATATTCCACTGGCGAATATATCGCTGATTTAGGGTATGCCAATTGGATGGGGGCTGTTTTTGTGGATGAAAACTTCCAAGCAGACTCCACTACAATCAATGGAAACGACCGTGCTGCATATTCCAAGACAGGGATATATGTTGGTTGCAGAGGTTTCGACTGCGATGATATTGCGTGGCTTCATTTTTACCGACACAAAGACGGTAACCTTGCCCGAATGGAAGAAATTGCAGTATATATCAACAACAAGTGGAAATTACCTTGGTACGAAGATTTCCCTGAATTTGAAGGACTGGACTTCAATAATGCGATGGTATGGCATAAAGATTCACTCTATTGTTTTGGCGTAGAAAATTATGATGATGAAAACGGAAAGTGGTGTACTCGTCCTATTTTCCTGAAATTAGAGTTAATTCCTATTAAGTAAATTCCAATTTATCTAACATCTTTGACACAGTTCAGCTGACACCCCTGCCATCTACAATACGCAAGTGCCAGTTCATACCCAGCAGTTTTGAAATAAAAAGGGCTTGACCGTGAAGTATGGTCGGTCCTAGCAGATGAGATAAAAAAAATAGGGCGGCCTTTTCAGGTCGCCCTACTGGTTAATTATTGGTTAATTCTATTAATAGAATCTTGCTCTGTTATCTACAACTTCGTTCTCCTGAGACATTACTGGAATAACGAGCTGTGAAAGATACTGTGCCTTCTGTGTTGCAAGGTTCTTAGCATCTTCCTCTGTGTAGAAGGTACCAACCTGCTTGTTTGAAACATTGAGGACATATACACCGAGAGAACCAGCAACCGGACCATATACGCTTCCCTCTGGAGCAACTGATGCAGCACCGATGATTGCTGGGTCAACAGTTGTAGCAGCAAATGAGAGAGCCTCGTTGTTATCGATTGGTGCGCTGAATACCTCTGCTGCAGCCTCGATTGTTGATTTACCCTCAATCTTTGCTGTTACCTCAGCAAGAGTCTTAGCCTGAACCTTCTCAGAGTAGATTCTCTGACGGATAGACTCAGCTACATCTGAAACTGGAGCATACTCATCCTCGTGAATTCCTGTAAGAGCTGCAACGAAGAAATACTTGTTGTCAACAGTAATGATATTTGAAGCCTTACCTGCCTTCTTTGCATCAAATGCCCATCTTGTAATCTCCTTGGCATTGCTGATAGAACCATAAGTATCAGTAGCCTCAGTGATTGAAAGTCTGTGTGAATAAACCTTTGTTGAATCAACAGCCTTTACATAACCCTCATAGGTATCACCTGCAAGAATTGAGAATGTATTTGCCTGTGAGTAGTAATCGTTGATTGTCTCCTTGCTAGCGATAGTCTCCTTTTCAAGGATAGCAATCTGCTTCTTGAGTACTGGAGCTGTCTTCTCAGTTACAAGAACTACGTGTGAACCAAACTGAGTATTGAGAACAAATGGCTTACCTACAGGAGCCTCAATCACGCTCTCAAATCCAGGGATCATATAGGTCTGAGTCATCCAACCGATGCTACCAAGCTCGCCATCAGCAGCTGAAGACTGGTCTGTTGAGTATGCAGCAACAAGGTTAGAGAAGTTTCCACCCTTATTAAGTACTGTAACAAGGCTATCAGCTGTGTGTGCAGCATTTGCATCCTGAAGAAGGATATGCTTTACAAATACTGAATCAGCAAGCTTCTTGCTATCCATCTCACGAGCAGCATAGAAAGTGTTACCTGATCTTACGATTGAAGAAACTTTCTCTCCACCAAAGATCTGCTCATCAAGAGAGCTGTTAACCAATCTGAGCTCACCCTCCTTGTACCAATACTCTGAATAAGCCTGGTCTGAATTCTTAAGAAGGAAAGACTTCATATTGTCTGTAGTAGCAAACTCTGCATAAGCCTTATCCATATCAGCTGAAGTCTTCTCGATATCCTCAGCTGAAGGAGTGATCTCAAATACAACATACTCTACATCGCGGTTAGGAGTCTGCTTGAAGAACTCTTTATGGTTCTTGTAATATGACTCAATCTCCTTTGAGCTCACAGTTACTGTAGTATCCTGAGCAACAGGATAATATACCATAAAGTAGTCTACGTCAGCTGTTGTGTTGTTAAAAGCAACATCTTCCTTGAGCTGAAGAGCGTTTGGCATATTGCTGGCTGCAAAGAGAGCACCATACTTCAGGTAGTACTGCTGATTGTGAACAGTGTTCTGAAGATAGTTCCAATATGTAGCAAGTCTACCAGTCTCATCAAGCTTCACCTGCTGGATGAAAGAATTCAAAGCATCCTGTGAGAATGCACCAGTCTCATCCATAAATACTGAATTCTGAGCAAGAACAGGAGAAACATTTTCCTCTGTCATGAGGCTCACGAGCTCGCTCTCGCCTACCTTGATACCAGCATCCTTTGCGCTAGGAACAAACATTAATCTATCAACGAACTCCTGCCAAGCAGTATTTCTGATCTGAAGCTGCAACTCCTCATTCTGAGCAGATGTTCCAGTCAAAATTTCGTTGATTGTAGTGACTCTGTCAACCTCTTGTTGGTACTCTGTATAAGAAACACCCTTACCAGCAATGCTACCTACGTCATATTTTGATGACATAGCGTTCATTGCAGAATCCAAAGTGTTTGGATCAATAATAAATGACAAAAGTGCCAACGCAATAATTACAGAAATGAAAACGCCAAACTTTACGCGTATTTTTTCAAGTATTGCCATATTAATTAATATTTTAAATTTCCTATCTAATATCCTGTTTCTGCGCAAAAAGGCTACAATCAGGCATAGGGGTGCAAATTTAGTTAATTTTTCGGAAAAGGACCTATAAAATTAACAGAATCAATGACAAC
>JAFNUQ010000108.1 GCA_017383945.1 Bacteroidales bacterium
ACAGGATAATATATTCTACTTCGGTACCCTCACAAAGCTGCTTCAGCACCTGTGAGACCGACTGGGCGGTGACAGCATTAAGAGCACTATCAAAGCCTGTTGTCAGGTCTTTACCTTCGCTATAGCGCACCAATACGTCATCGATGAGACGGTCAGGAGTATTCTGCCTGAAGGTCTGAACGCCCTTGATTTCATTTTTATATGCAGCCAAGTCTTCTCCTGAGACCGTAATTTCAGACAATTTTGATTTAACAGAACGCACTGCTGTCAGAAGGGTCAAAGGATCCGAAACTGTAACACCTTGTGGAAGGCCATCGGACTTGCACAGATGACAATTGAAATATACCGTTGCCCTCTCTGTAGGGAACAAATCCACCCTGTTGTCTCCTTGAATATAGGCTCCGTGCTCCGCCAATGCGATAGTGAGCTCTTTATCTATCACGCGCACGGCTATCTGAAAAGCTAGGAAAGACTGCAGATTGAAGGTTATCGGTGTAGATAAGGCAAAGCTGACACCCATCTCAGCACCACCCACAAGTCCAGGTCTTGCCTCCTTGATAAATGTGACGGCTCCGGATGCATAACGGGTGTTGATGTGCGGTCTTTGAGCATACTTCTTCTGAGTCTGGAAATTACCTATCAAAGGCAGGAGCTGTTTTTTCAACTCTTCCTCATCAAGGTCTCCGATCAGAACTATCAGACCGTCATTGACTTTTGAGAAGGCTTTCTGGAAATAGGCTTCCGCCCTTTGTGGCAAATCGTCTCCGAGCGCAGCAATATTCTTGCGTTCAGAATAAAGATATTCTGGATGCATAACACTATCCATCAACGAGTTGACGTTGGTTGGAGAAAGCAGATCCATATCTATCCTCAGCGCCTCTTCTGCCTTGTATCTAGCAAACTCCTCCGGCGAAGTTGTCCTATCATAGGAGAGTGCAAGCAGTGACTTCATCAGCAGTTCCATATTTTCCTTTGGAGCCTTGCCTGATATGCGCAGGTCTGAAACTGTCACTTGCTGGGTCATCGTGATGCCGTGGGAGAGAAGAGCCTTTCTAAACTCTTCACCGCTCAAGTTGGCGACATTGCTAATCTCCAGCATATCTCCGACAAACGAGGCTTCTCCCGGCGTGAGGCCTTCCACATCTGAAACACCAGAGCGCAACATAAATGCATAGTAGAATTCGCCTGGCGTACTGAGTTTTTTATATACTACCCTGACACCATTGCTGAAGGTCCAGAGCTCTCCGCCCGAAACAGGCTCTTTGGTCTCGCTTCTAAGACGTATCTTGACTTGAGGGAATTCAAAGTTCAGCGAATCACGATAATCCGGGCTATAGTTTGCAAAAAACTCATCTCCGCTTGTCCAAGCTTTATTGAATGTTGTCTTCACGACGTCCTCGCTGATACTTGACTCCGGCACATCATATCGCAAAGTCAAGTTGCTGGCAGAATCCAGAAGAGCGCTCACAAAACTATTGAAAAGCGGCAGCTCTTCCTGACGAGAAAGTGCTGTCCGGGCAAAAAACTGGTTGATAGTATTGTCCGAGGCAAGATTTGACCCATAGAGGTAGGATGATACACACTTATCTACATAGTCCTTGTTTGTAGTCATCTTGGATAGAGTTCCCATTTCCGCCTCGGTGAACATCTTCAGCTTTGCTCTTTCAAACTCTTCCAGTGTAGCACCGTCGTTATCAAGGGATGCCAATGTAGATGCAAATAATCTTGTCGCCACCTCAAGATGCTTGGAAGATGTATATAGGGTAAAAGAAAACCTCTCATCTTCTGCACTCATAGAGCTATCTTGATATCTGTATCTAAAACCCGCAAGAGGAACTTCCTTACTATCAAAGACATCCGAAATCCTATCACTGACTATCTGTCCGAGAATATATGCGTAGGTTTTTGACACCAGCGGCTGGTAGGTATTCATATATTCCTGCGGGATCCTTGAGCTCGAGAAGATCGCATTGATGGCAGCGACATCCTGTGTCTGATTGTATAAGACCCTGAAAGACATCGAGTCACGATGAACCCATTGATATGATGTATCCACCTGTGGTTTCTGGATCGGAGGAACAATCATTGACAGAAGCGACAGCTTGTCTTTAACCGAAGCGGAATTGATGTCCCCACTCACAACCAGAGCTTGAGGGACATCTGACTCTCTTGCCATATTGAGCATCAGGTAAAGTGTAGAATCCGCCTTGGCCTTATTATAAACCGGTACATTTTGAAACCTGTAGACGGTCGCGCCAGGAAGATGCTCGATAAAACCAGACTCTCCATATCCCACACCACCTTCTGAGAAGAATTCGTATGGCTTGCGTGATTGCCATAAAGGAAGGGATGTCAGAACTGCACGCTCCGCTTCATCATCACAATGCTCTCTTCTGATCAGGGCAAAGTCTGCAAATCCTTTCTGGCTGGAATTGGTCACAAGATAGTAGTCCAAACCGCAAGTAAGACGTCCTTTTGAAATTTCTTTTGCCACCTCAAGCGACGGAAGAGCCTGTCCTTGCATCATAATAGGGAACAAGAACAAAAATAGGCTTATTAACCGAAGGCTGGTTTTTGACATAAAATCTTGATTTAAATACAAAAGTAAAACAATTTTTACTACTTTTGCACTTCGCACAAGATTTAACAATATTAATACCATATTATGAAAAAGATCATTGCAGTTATTGCTTCACTCACTCTTGGTTTCTGCGTAGCAAATGCTCAGGACCTTCAGTCAATTACAGAAATGTATAACACTGCTGCTTCATCAATCTCTGTTAACAAGACTAGCGCCCTCTCAACTTTTGAGCAGGTGTATGGACTTGCAACAGCTCTTGGCGAGGAAGGTGCAGAAATCGCAGAGCAGTGCAAGGGCATCATTCCTTCACTTTACCTTGCAATCGCAAAGGATTTGGTAGGTGAGTCAAACTATGATGGTGCAATCGCTCAGTTGAATAAGGCTATCGAGATCGCTGCTAAGTATGAAAATGCAGAGGTTGCTACTGAGGCTAAGGAGCTTGTTCCTCAGGTTCTCATGCAGTCTGCAGGTACACTTCTCAACGCAAAGAAATATGCTGAGGCTGCAGCTATCTACAAGCAGGTTATAGATGCTGATGCTACCAATGGTGTTGCTGCTCTTCGTCTTGGTCTTGCTCTCAACGGAGCTGGTGACCTTGAGGGTGCAAAGGCTGCATTTGCTCAGGCTGCTGCCAATGGTCAGGCTGAGACAGCAAACAAGCAGCTCGGCAACATTCACCTTAAGGCTGCTGCTGCCGCTCTCAAGGCAAAGAAGTATGCTGATGCAGTTTCAGAGGCATTGTCTTGCGCAGAGATGACTCAGAACGCTACTGCATACCAGATCGCTGCTCAGGCTTCACAGGCTTCAGGCAAGAACGCTGACGCTATCAAGTATTTTGAGAAGTATCTCGAGCTTTCTCCTAAGGCTAAGAACGCAACTCAGGTTGCCTACACTATCGCAGTTCTTTACCAGCAGTCAAAGAACAACGCTAAGGCTAAGGAGTTCTATCAGAAAGCTGTTACCGATCCAAACTACGGCGCAGCTGCAAAGAAAATGCTTGAGACTCTTTAATGCACACTCTAGAGTTATTATCTCCAGCTAGAAATTTAGAAATCGGCATCGCGGCCATCAACTGCGGTGCCGATGCCGTATATATCGCGGGTCCGCAGTTCGGTGCCCGTAAGGCTGCCGGTAATAGCTTTGAAGATATTGCAGAGCTCTGTCGTTATGCTCATCGATTTGGCGCGAGAGTCTTTGTGACCTTCAATACAATCATTCAGGATAACGAGCTGGAAGATGCTCATAATCAAGCTCTTCTTGCTCAAGAAGCAGGCGCAGACGCTTTGATAATCAGAGATCCCCGCATCTGCTTCTGGGAGGATATCAAGATTCCGCTTCACGCATCTACTCAATGTGCAATCAGAGATGAGCACAGGGCAGCCGAGTATTCCAAGCTGGGCTGCGCCAGACTTATCCTAGAACGCGAGCTATCGCTGAAAGAGATCAGTCGGATTGCCCGAAGTACAGATAGCGAAATCGAATTCTTTGTTCACGGAGCTTTGTGTGTGTGCTATAGCGGAGACTGCCGCCTTTCTGAATTTATTGATGGAAGAAGCGCAGATAAGGGAGAGTGCATACAGGCTTGCAGGTCGCTTTATGACTTGAAGGACGAACAAGGAAAAATCCTAGTACAGAATAAGGCTCTCCTGTCTTTAAAAGACTACAACTTGAGCAGGAGGATTGAAGATCTGGCAGAGGCCGGAGTGTGCTCATTCAAGATAGAAGGAAGACTCAAGAACGCATCATATGTTCAAAATGTTACTAGAGCATATGATATCATACTCAACGACCTGGTTGCAAAATATCCTGAAAAATACAGAAGAGCTTCACACGGAAAGGTCAAGGCGTCCTTTGTACCTGATGTCAATAAGACATTTAATCGAGGATATACGGAGCTTTTCCTTGACGGAAAGAAGGGCAAGTGGTCTTCTATGGATGCCCCTAAGTCTATGGGCGAGGAAATCGGCATAGTTCAAAGTATCCGCCGCAACAAGGGCGAAGGCACTATGGAGGTCTTGCTCAAGACAAAACAAGGCATCACACTCAGAAACGGAGACGGATTCAGCTTCAGCACTCGCGATGGAGTCACCGGTTTCAGGGCCGATGTTTGCCGTGGAAGTAGCATCTTTGCAAAAGACATATCCTCTCTAAAAGAAAAAACCACTCTCTACCGCAACATCTCCAGCGAGTTTGAGAAAACCCTCAATAGCAGCAGCTGCGAGAGAACTCTACAAACAGAAACTTCATTAAACATAAACTATGAAAACAAGTCAAACTTGTATACTATACACATAGAGTCTCGTAGCTGTGATGGCAGATATATCAGTAAAGAGTGGTCGATTGAAGCGCCCAAGGCAAATAACAGCCAAAGGATGATCACAATGCTGCGAGATCAATTGTCAAAGCGAAGCAGCATATATGACTTTTCAGTTGAAGGGATTGGAGGCAATCTTGACAACATCCCTCTTCTCAGCGCTGCAAGCATCAATGCAATGAGACGAGAGATCGCAGAAGCTTTTGATAATCAAGCTTGTATCAAGCTTCCTTTAACTCAAGGCACGCGCCCGGAAAAGGGGATGCAGATTCCTTCCGAATCCAGAAACTATAAGTTTGACGAGCTGATGCGCAGCAAATATTGCGTGCGTTATGAACTTGGACTTTGTCCGCGCCAGAGCAATAAAGGAAGTAATCGTCCTTTGTATCTGGAAAACAATGGTAAACGATTCAAACTATCCTTTGATTGCGCTGTCTGCGAGATGACTCTTAGTTCAGACTAAATCCCAGCATCACTCCACCAAAACGGGACATACTATATGGACCTTCGGTAAAGAACTTCTGATGTAGCTGTCCCCTCCAGACGATATCGTCTCTATCCCGATATGGGATTTCTACGTCAAAACCATAGGATTTTGATTTGATTTTAACCGAGCCGGAACATTTCCAGGAGGTGACTTCACCTCCATCATCTTCGGTAATCACCAAAGCCATATTTTCCATCTGCTCAGTATAGTTTGTCAATATCAGCGCCCTCAACGGAATTGTCTTTTTGAGTTGA